>NZ_JBJEHW010000032.1:0-5440 GCF_051876455.1 Parafannyhessea sp. | reverse complement strand
GCGAAGTCCGTCAGCACGTCGAACGGCGGTTTTCCCGCCGGGAAGTTGACGTCGCACCTCAGGCGCCTTCCCTCGCGGGACCAGACGCCCACCAGGCGCCCCTCGTGCGTCAGGCACACGCGACCGCCCTCGGGCACCGCGGCGTCGCCGCAGGCGATGGGCTTGCCGCAGGCCGCGTCCGCCGCCTCCTGCGCGGTGAGCTCGCGGCCGGGCAGCCCGAGCTTCGCGACGGGGTCGAGCGCCGCCCTTGCCAGCATGGCCTGACCCTCGGCCTCGAGCTCGTCCAGGCTGACGCAGTCCCCCAGGCCCACGGCGCCGGACGCCGTGCGCCTGAGCGCCACCAGGTGCGCAGCGCTCCCGAGCGACGTACCCAGGTCGCGCGCGATGCTGCGCACGTACGTCCCCTTCGAGACCACGAACGCGCAGTCCCAGCACGGCTGGCCCGACGGCCCGTCGGCCACGACGTCGAGGAGGACCGCCTGCGCGATGGTGACGTGGCGGCTCTTGAGCTCGACCTTCTCGCCCCTGCGCGCACGGTCGTACGCGCGGACGCCATCCACGGATATGGCCGAGAAGGACGGCGGCACCTGGTCGGCCTCCCCCTCGAGCGAGGAAACGGCCTCGGCCGCGAACGCACGGTCGAGCACGCGCTCGGGAGCCGGCAGCTCCAGCACGGGCTCGCCCTCCGCGTCGTCCGTCGTGGTCTGCGTGCCAAAGGCGATGCGCGCCACGTACGACTTGGCGTCGGCCGTGAGCATGCCCATGAGCCTCGTGCCCTGGCCCACGCCCACCACGAGCACGCCGGAGGCGAGCGGGTCGAGCGTGCCGGCATGGCCGACGCGCCTCTCGCCCAGCGCACGGCGCACGTGGTTAACCACGTCGTGGCTGCTCATGCCCACGGGCTTGTCTATGGCCAGCAGGCAGTTGATCCCGCTCTGGCCGCGCCTCACGCCCTCACCCGGCCCGTTGCGTTGCCGCCCGCGCGACGCGCGCGGTCCGCGGCTATGAGGCCGGGGTCCAGCCGCTCGCCGATGATGGTGCCGTCGGGGTCGACGTACTCGAAGAGCGACCTCAGCGGCGGCAGCACCGCCGCCAGGGCCTGGTCGATGTCGCCCTCGTACGTGAAGCCGGCCGCGGCCTTGTGGCCGCCGCCGCCGAGCCTGCGGGCGATGCCCGAGACGTCCTTGTCCGTCTTGGAGCGGAGGTTGCCGCGCACCTTGCCGCCCGGCACCTCCTTCAGGAAGAGCGCGACCTCGGAACCCGACACGCTCCTCACCACGTCCACGAGGCCGTCGCACTCGTCCAGGCTCGCGCCCGTGCGCTCGAGGTCGGCCGCCGTGGCGTAGCTGTAGGTTATCTTGCCGGAGGCGAAGGTCGTGATGCGGCCCATGACCAGCGCCTCGAGGTGCAGGAACGAGAGCGAAAAGTTCTGGTACACGTTGAGCGAGAGCTCGGACGGCGAGGCGCCGGCGTCCACCAGGAGCGACGCGACCGAGAACGACTCCGGGTCCGCGTTCTGGTACGGGAAGCGCCCCGTGTCCGTAGCGATGGCGCAGTACAGGCAGCGCGCTATGTCAGGCGTTACGTCCACGCCCAGGTGCAGCGCGAACTCCGCCACGAGGACGCCCGTGGCGGCGGCCTCGGGCCTGATCAGGCTCTCGTCCGCGTAGGGGTCGTCGCAGGGATGGTGGTCGATGATGGCCGTCCTTCGCGAGCGGCGCATGACCTGCTCCGCGTCGTTCAGCCTCTGCGCCACGGAGAGGTCGACGCTCACGAAGAGGTCGGGCGTGCCCTCGTAGTCGCGCGCGTGGACGAGCTCGCCGCTTCCCGGCAGGTACGCGTAGATCCGTGGCACGGCGTCCGCGTCGGCCAGGAGCCCCACGACGCTCTTGTGCGGCCACCGGCTCAAGATCACCTGCCGCAGCCCCAGGGTCGAGCCCAGGGCGTCTCCGTCCGGGCTCGTGTGGGCGCATATGGCTATGGTCTGGCTTCCCTCGATGAGCTTCGCTATGCGAGAGAAGCGCCTCTCCTGCTCGGGATTCTGGCGGACGTCCATGGCTGTGCTACTCGACCCCCTCGTCCTTCTCGTCGGCGTCATCGTCGTCTTCGGCCACCGGGTAGCCGAACTCGTCCTTCTCGACCGAGAGCGTGGGCGGCACGTTCTCGAGGGCGAGGGCGATGCGCTCGGCCTCGTCCGCCGTCTCGTCGATCTGGAAGATGAGCTCGGGCGTCACGCGCCAGCCGAGCGCGTGGCCCAGCAGGCTGCGGATGCGGCCCTTGGCGCGCTCCAGCGCGGCTGAGACCGCCTCGTAGCGGTCCCTGTCGCAGCTGACGTACGCCTTGAGCACCGACTTGTCGACCGAGACCTCCACGCCCGTGAGGGTCACGAGCGCGAGGTCCGGGTCGGACACCTCGAACAGAAGGATGTTTGCGAGCTTCTCGCGCGCGAGGTTGTTCGTGCGACGGGAATTCTGGTTCTGCTTCATGTTCCTACTCCGTACGTGCTACTTCCTCGATGCGGTACGTCTCGATGACGTCGCCCACGTGGATGTCCTGGAAGTTGTCGAGGCCAATGCCGCACTCGTAGCCCGCCTTGACGGACTTGACGTCATCCTTGTAGCGGCGCAGCGACGCGAGCTTGCCCTCGTACACCACGATGCCGTCGCGGACGAGCCTGCAGAGGTCGGTGTTCGTGACCTCGCCCTCCTGGACCATGCAGCCGGCGGCGATGCCGACCTTCGGCACCTTGAAGGTGTTGCGGACCTCGATGGACGCGGTCTGCACCTCCTCCTCGGTGGGCTTGAGCATGCCGATGCGCGCGGCGTCGATGTCCTCGATCGCCTTGTAGATGACGCTGTACGTGCGGATCTCGACGCCCTCGCGCTCCGCGGCCGCGCGGGCCTTCGCATCCGGACGCACGCCGAAGCCGATGATGATGGCGTTCGACGCGTCCGCGAGCGTGACGTCGGTCTCCGTGATGGCGCCGACGGCGGAGTGGATCGTGTTGATGCGCACCTCGGACTGGTCCATCTTGTCCAGCGAGTCCTGCAGGGCCTCGATCGAGCCCTGGACGTCCGCCTTGATGATGAGGTTGAGCTCCTTCACCTCGGCGTCGGCCATGGTGTCGAAGAGGTTCTCGAGCGTGACGTGCTTGACCTTGTTCTGCTCCTCGATGCGGGCCTTGAGGGCGCGCTCGTCGGCAAGGCTGCGCGCCTCGCGCTCGTCCTGGAAGACGCGGAACTCGTCGCCGGCCATGGGGACGCTCTGCAGGCCGAGGACCTCGACCGGGGTCGAGGGCGTGGCCTCCTTCACGTTGTTGCCGTGCGAGTCGATCATGGCGCGGATCTTGCCGTAGGACATGCCCGCGACGATGGCGTCGCCCACGCGCAGCGTTCCGCGGTTCACGAGCAGCGTCGCGACGGAACCGCGGCCGCGGTCGAGCTTGGCCTCGAGGACGTTGCCCGACGCGAACGTGTCGGGGTTCGCCTTGAGCTCGAGCACGTCGGCCTCGAGCAGGACGGCCTCGAGCAGGTCGTCGATGCCGATGTGCTTCTTCGCGGAGATGTCGACGAACATGTTCTGTCCGCCCCACTCCTCGGGGATGATGCCGTACTCGGTCAGCTCCTGGCGCACCCTCTGCGGGTCGGCACCGGGCTTGTCGATCTTGTTGACGGCCACGATGATGGGCACGTTCGCAGCCTTGGCGTGGTTGATTGACTCGACCGTCTGCGGCATGACGCCGTCGTCGGCCGCGACGATCAGGATGACGATGTCGGTCACCTTGGCGCCACGGGCACGCATGGCCGTGAACGTCTCGTGGCCCGGCGTGTCGATGAACGTGATCGTGCGACCGTTGATCTGCACCTGGGACGCGCCGATGGCCTGCGTGATGCCGCCGGCCTCGCCCTCGGCGACGCCGGTGTGGCGAATGGCGTCCAGGAGGGACGTCTTGCCGTGGTCGACGTGGCCCATGACGGTCACGACGGGCGGACGCGGCTTCAGGTCCTTCGGGTCGTCGTAGAACGAGAAGGAGTTCTCCTCCTCCTTGGTCATGATCTTGATGTCACGGCCGAGGTCGTCCGCGACGAGCTCGATGAGGTCGTCGGACATGGACTCGGTCACCGTGAGCGGCGTGCCGAGCAGGAACAGCCTCTTGATGATGTCGTTGGCGGGTACGCCGAGAAGGTCGGCGAGCTCGGAGACGGTGGCACCCTGCGGGACCTTCACCGTGTCGAGCTGCGAGAGGTCCTGGTCGTTAGCGATGGCCTCCTCGATGCGCTTCTCCTCGGCCTTCTCCGCCTGCTGCTTCTTCCTGCGCTCCTTGCGCTTCTTGCGCCTGCCGGTGGACTCGCGGGTCGCCTCCTCGACGGCCTCGCGCGCCTCCTCGAGCACCTGGTTGTACTCCTGCGCCTCGCGCGCCATGCGGCTGTAGCGGTCCTCGTTCTGACCGCTCCTACGCTGGTTCTTGCGGCCCTTGCCACGGCCCTTGCCGCCGTGCTCGCCCTCGCTCTCCATCTCGGGCTCCGGTGCGGAGACCCTGGTGCGGGACGTGCGGTGCGGCGTCGAGGACTCGTTCCTGTCGCGGCGGTCCCTGCGCTGCCCGCGGCTCTCCTCCTTCTTCTTCGCCTGCTCCTCGGCCTGCTCCTTGAGGACGACCTCCTGCTGGGCAATCTGGTCGAGCAGGCTCGCGAACGAGGGGATGGACTTGGGGGCGTTGTCGTGCACGCGGTTGCGCTCCTCTTCCTCCTTGCGGCGCTTCTCCTCCGCAAGGCGCTTCTCCTCGGCCTTCTTGCGCGCGGCCTCCTCGGCGGCGCGACGGCGCTCCTCCTCGGCTCGCTCCTCCTTGCGGCGCTTCTCCGCCTCGAGGCGCTCCTTCTCGGCCTTCTCGTGCTTCTCGCGCTCGATGGCCGCCTGGGCCTCGGCCTCCGCCTTCTTCTGGGCCTCGATCTCGGCGGCGCGCGCCTCGAGGATCGGCTTCAGCTTCTTGCGGATGATGGACACGTAGGCGTCCTCCAGCGTGGAGGAGGGCGACTTGGCGGGGATCTTCATCTCCGCGAGGTGGCCGAGCATCTCCTTGCTGGTCATTCCATATTCCTTGGCTAGATCATGCACGCGGGTCTTTGCCATAAAACCAACCTTCCATGACGGGACGGGATACGTTCGTATAACTTCGACTCGCGGCTAGATCAGGGAGTCGGGATCGTCGGACACGTCGGTGTCGGCGTACTTGGCGAGCTGCTCGTGGATGCCACAGTAGCGAGAGCCCGGACGCGCCATGTTGCGGCACTGGATGCCGGTCGGACCGGTGTACTCGCAGCGGTGCTCGCCCTCCTCGGCGGGAAGCTCGACCTCCTTCGGCATCTCGCGCATGACCTCGCGGGCCAGGGACTCGTTCTTGATGTCGATGTGCATGCCCGTGAGCCTCGCGGCGAGTCGGGCG
>NZ_JBJEHW010000031.1:0-25180 GCF_051876455.1 Parafannyhessea sp. | reverse complement strand
CTCGGGCTTGGCGAACTTGACCATCTCGACCTTGTCGAACTCGTGCACGCGGATGATGCCGCGGGTGTCGCGACCGGCGGAGCCGGCCTCCTCGCGGAAGCAGGGCGTGAACGCGGTGTACCAGAGCGGCAGCTTGGAGCCGTCGAGCACCTCGCCGCGGTGGATGTTGGTGAGCATGACCTCGGCCGTCGGGATCAGGTACATTCCGCCGGACACGTGGTAGAGGTCCTCGTCGAACTTGGGGAGCTGGCCCGTGCCAAAGAGGCTGTCATAGTTGGTGATGACGGGCGGCCACCACTCCGTGAAGCCGGCCTTGACGTGCGTGTCGATAAAGAAGTTGATGAGCGCGCGCTCCATCAGGGCGCCGGCGCCGCCCAGCAGGTAGAACCTGGTGCCGGCGAGCTTGATGCCGCGCTCGAAGTCGATCATGCCGGTGCTGGGGCCAAGGTCCCAGTGCGCCTTGGGCTCGAAGTCGAACTTGGTGGGCTCGCCCCACTTGCGGACCTCGGGGTTGTCGGAGTCGTCCACGCCGTACGGAACGGACTCGTGCGGGATGTTGGGGATGGCCGCCACCAGGTCGAAGAGCTGCTTGTCCACGTCGGAGCGCTTCTCGCTCAGGTCCGCGATGCGCTGCTTGTTAGCGGCGACCTTTGCCTTGGCTGCCTCGGCCTCGTCCCTCTTGCCCTCGCGCATGAGCTGGCCGATCTGCTTGGAGACGGCGTTGCGGTCCGCCTGCAGGCTCTCCACCTCCGCGATGACCTTGCGACGCTCCTCGTCCAGCTCGAAGAACCTCTCCCTGTCCCAATGGGCGTTCTGGCGGGAGGCGCAGGACTTGTCGACCACGTCAGGGTTTTCGCGTACAAACTTGATGTCGAGCATCTCGTTTCCCCTTTGTATAGGTATGCGACGGCTCGCGTGCGCGGGCCTCAATACAGCTGTTCAAGTATATACTTGTTGTTCAAAATCATGCTTTTTGTAACCTGACTAACCAACTCGCTATAGAAAGGCCATGCCATGAGCCAGATTGGCAACTTCTTCGATTGGCTGTTCAACGACCGCACGGGCGTGCTCGTGCTGATCGTCGGCGGCATCCTGCTCTTCCTCGTCATCTCGATCGTGCTGGAGCGCAAGACGCGCAAGATATACCGCAACCACGAGAAGTCCCCGGACGACTGGGACCTGTTTGACGACTCCGATGACGAGAGCGGCTGGAGCGAGTTCGACGAGGACAACCACTAGCCCCCTGGGGAGAAGAACGGCCCACGCAGACGCAGCCCCGCCGCAGGCGCACCACGGTGCCCGCGGCGGGGCTTTTCTTGCGGTTACCTGCAGTGTTCGGGAGCCGGCACGCGCCGTGCGGGGGTCGTGCCCACACGCATGCCACACGAAAAGACCCCCGCCAGCCATAGCTGACAGGGGTCTTCGCATTCAATGGTGCGGGCGAAAGGACTTGAACCTTCATGAGATTGCTCTCATACGGACCTGAACCGTACGCGTCTGCCAATTCCGCCACGCCCGCGTAGGACCAGATTCTATTCCACACTTCCCGATTTGGCAAGCGAATATTTTTGCGAGTTTCGAAGCCACGCCGCGCTCATATGGTGAAATGTGTCTGGCCGGGAAGGCGCGTCCTTCTCGCCCCCACATTGCGACAGTACAATGTCTGCACACGGGCATTCATCACGCCAACAAATGCGACAGAACCGGACAAGGATGGCGTCGTGGGTGACAACAGCCTTCAACAGAGTCAGCGTCCTGCGACGCAGGGCCGCGAGCAGACGCGCCCGGCGCTCCTGCTCGGGCGCTACCGCATCATGGCGCAGGACGCCACAGGTGGCTTTGGCACGGTCCTGACCTGCTGGGACACGAGGCTTCAGCGGCGCGTGGCCATCAAGCGGATCCCGCTGATGTCGCAGGGCGGAATGGCTGCCGGCACGTCGACCATAGAGGAGGCGCTCTCGGAGGCGCGGACCTCGAGCATGCTCGCGCACCCCAACATCGTCACGATGTTCGACTTCGAGGTGGACCGGTCTTTTGCCTACCTGGTGATGGAGTACGTGGACGGCCTCACGCTGCAGGAGTTCCTCGCGCGCGTGGAGGGCGGCACGCTCACGGGCGACGAGTGCGCCTACCTGGTGCAGGAGGTCGCCAAGGCGCTTTCCTTCGCGCACGAGAACGGCGTGCTGCACCTGGACATCAAGCCGTCAAACATCATGATCGAGCACTCCGGTGCCATTAAGCTTTGCGACTTTGGCATGGCCATGCTGGCCTCCGCCGCGGGCTACGGCGGCGCGCGGGGCGGCACGGTGGGCTACATGCCGCCGGAGCAGATCGAGGGCGGCATGGTGGACGAGCGCACGGACATCTTCTCGCTCGCGGTCGTGGTGTGGCAAGCCCTCACCGGCGAGGACCCGTTTGCGGCCAAGACCGCGCAGGAGTCCCTCCGCAAGATCGAGCGCGGGCCCAAGGTTCCGCTCGGCAAGCTTGACCCTGCCTTTGCGGGCATGGCCGAGGAGGCCATCATGCAGGCGCTGGACCCGCGCATCACGCAGCGCATCCCCTCCGTAGAGGCGTTCGCGAACGAGGTGGTGTTTGGCCTGGGAGACCCCGACGTGGGCGCCCAGTCGATCCGCGAGCTCATGAACCAGGACGAGAAGGACGAGGCGCGCCGCTCGGACGACTTCAAGCCGGAGGAGCTGCCGCTTCTGTATCGCTACCCCTGGCTTGCGGGTGCCTGCGAGCGCGGCCTTGCCGCGGCCCTCACGGCGACGACCACCTACCAGGTGGCGCCGGCGCTTGCGGCGGACCCCGCGGTCGTTGCGGGCGGGACGCTCGCCTGCGCCGGCGCGGCAGCGGCGTGGCCGCCGCTCGGATCGGCCCTCGTCATGCTCGCGCTCGCGGCCGCGCTGCTCGGCTCCGCCGGCGCAGGCTCCGCCGCGGCGGTGCTGCTGCCACTTGCCTGCGTCGTGGGCTTCCTGGCCTGGTGGATCCCCGTGGGCACGAGGGAGCACCTGTCCACGGCGGCCGTCCTCCTGCCCTGCGCCACGGGGCAGTCCGCCTGTACGAGCGCGCTCGCCGGCTTCTGCCTGCCTCCCGCGCAGGCCGCGGCGACCGCGGGCGTGGCCTACGCGTGGCGGCCTCTGTTCGCGGCGGCCGTGCAGGCCCGCTTTGACGCGTCCGCAACGGTGGCCGCACTTCTCCCCCAGCTGGCCTCGCCCTCGTTCTGGGTCCTGCTGCTTGGGTGCTGCGTTGCGGCCGGGGCCACCTCCAAGCTGTACCGGTGGAGGGGCACCGTGGCGTCTGGTATCGCGGGACAGGTACTTGGTACCGGCATCCTTATTGCCGCGCAGGTCATCGCCCTCAGAGTGGAGAATGGCGGTATATGGATGCCCCCCACGTGGGAATACGCCCTCAGTGCGATAATCTTATGTTTGCTCGTGTGCATTGCCACCGACCTAAGGGGTCCGCTCGACGCGGACGGGGAGGTTGAGGATATAGATGAACTTGCTTAAGACGTTCGAGAGCCGCGTCGGGGATGCCTTTGGCGCCGCTCCGCAGGGATATACGCAGCCGTTCTCGTTCAAGAAGCTCGCGAAGCGCGCCACGCGCGAGATGGAGAACGAGACGTTCGAGATCGACGGCATCAACACGGCGCCGGCGCTGTACACCATCCTGGTGTCCGCGGCCGACGACGCCGCGATGCGCCCGCTGTACGGCCAGCTCACGGCCGAGATCGTGGCCTTTGTGGAGGCCCAGGCCCAGACGAAGGGCTACGTCTTCGTGGGCAAGCCCCTCGCACGCTTCATGATCGACCCCTCCCTCAAGAGCGGCCGCTTTGCCGTGTTTGCCGAGAACGTCGACGCGAACACCCTCGCGCGCCTGCGGGCCGAGGAGGACGCGTTTCTCTCCAGCTCCATCGGCCTGGGCGGCGCGGCAAACCAGCCGCGTCCCACGCCCGAGCCCGCGCCGGAGCCCAAGCGCCCCGCACGCAACCGCGCCGCGCGCCGCGACCGCAACGCCCGCCGCGGCGTCCAGCAGGCGCCCATGCCCGCGCCCGCGCCCATGCAGCCCGTCGTGCCGCAGGACCCCGCCCCCATAACGCGCGACAGCATCGACGGCCTCATGCACGAGGAGTTCGCTCCAGCCGTCGAGCCCGTCGCGGACGCGTCCGCGGGCCTCAACGTCATCCCCACGGACTTCGTGCATCCCGAGGACGTCCCCGCGCAGCCGGTCCCCGAGCCCGCGGCCGTGGAGGTCCCCGCAACGCAGCGCCGCAACGTCCCCCTGGTCAACCCGCAGCGCAACGCCGCCGCGGCGCAGGCCCAGGAGCCCGACGCGGCGACCTGCCTGCTCATCAACCACCAGACGGGCCGCACCTACACGGGCATCGCCCCCACCACGGTGATCGGCCGCGAGCGCACGCCCCATGGCATCGTCCTGCACGACCCCAACGTCTCGCGCCACCACGCCGAGCTCTCGTACGACGGCAGGCAGTGGCACATCACCGACCTCAACTCCACCAACGGCACGATGGTGAACGACGCCGAGGTCTCCTCGTGCACGCTTGCTGACGGCGACCTCATCACCCTGGGGCTCGTCAACCTAGAGTTCAGGGAGAACCACGCATGATCGACCTCATTCTGTTCGTAGGCAGGATTCTGCTGGTCGTCCTTCTCTACGCGTTCCTCTTCGCGGTCATGAAGACCGGCATCGGCCTCGTGCGAGGCCAGCGCCGTGACGCGGCCATCTGGTCCGTGGACGTCGAGAAGGGCTCCAAGGCGCTCAGGGGCCTTCACGTTGACATCCTGGGTCCCGTCGTCGTGGGCCGCAGCCCATCATCGGACATCGTCATCAACGAGCCCTTCGTGTCCGCAACCCACGCGCGCTTCACCCTCCAGGGCCCGGCGCTCGTGCTCGAGGACCTCAACTCCAAGAACGGGACGCTCGTCAACGGACGCCCCATCGGCGGGCAGCCCGTCACGCTTCGCGACGGTGACGAGGTCCAGGTGGGCGATGCGATCATGCATGTGAGCCGCCGATGAGGAAGCTCAAGCTCAAGCCCCTGTCACTGCATAGGGAGAACCTCTATGCCAAGGTCGCTGGTCACGGGGGCAAGAAGCCCGTCAACAGCCCGGGCCACGACACGATTCCCGTCGAGAACCGCGAGGGCACGGACTCGAAGAAGGGCTCGGACGGCAGGCTCGCCTGGGGCTCTCGCACGGACATCGGGCTCGTGAGAAGCCACAACGAGGACTCCTTCCTCGTGCAGGCGCCCGTGTTCGCCGTGTGCGACGGCATGGGCGGCCACGCAGCCGGCGAGGTCGCGAGCTCCATCGCGGTCCAGACCATAGCCGAGAACGCGCCGCTCCACGCAGACGACGTGCTCTTGGGCGCTGCCGTCGAGGCGGCAAACACCAAGGTCATCGAGGGTGCGAGGACCGGCAAGGGCAAGCCCGGCATGGGCTGCACCGCCTCCTGCGTGCTTATAGAGAACAACAAGGTCGCCATCGCCCACGTGGGCGACTCGCGCATCTATCTCCTCCACGCCGGCGCGCTCGTGCGTCTCACGCATGACCACTCCTACGTCGAGGAGCTTGTGGACGCGGGCGAGATCACCGCGGACGAGGCCAGGGTGCATCCCTCCCGCTCCATCATCACGCGCGCTCTCGGCAACGACCCCGACATGTACGCGGACCACTTCACGCTCGAGGTGACCGCCGGGGACCGCATCATCGTGTGCTCGGACGGCCTCTCCTCCATGGTGGAGGACTCCGAGATCGAGGACATCGCCGTGTCGAGCGTCGACCCGCAGACCGCGGCCGACAACCTCGTGTCCGCGGCGCTCGAGGCTGGCGGACACGACAACGTGACCGTCGTCGTGGTCGACGTGCTGGACGATGGCTCCCAGGAGATGCGGCGCCGGTTCCGCCGCCGCTGGATCAGGGGCGGCATCATCGCGTTCGTCGCCATCCTCGCCGTCATCGCGGCGGGCGTGGCGCTCTACGTCGGCAACTCCTGGTACCTGGGAGACAACAACGGCACGGTGGGCATCTACTCCGGCGTCCCGTTCGAGTTCCTCGGCATAAAGATGGGGCACCTGGTCGACACCTCGTCCGTCCAGACGGAGGACCTGCCCGCGACGGTGCAGCAGGACCTCAAGGAGGGTGTCCCCGTCGACTCGGAGCAGACCGCCCAAAGCACGGTCGAGAGCTACCGGGACCAGATCGACACGGACAAGACCGACGCCGCCGTCACGGCAAACCGCTCGCAGGCGAACTCGGACTCGAGCGACTCCTCAGGATCGACCGATTCTTCCAGCACATCGAGGTGACATCAGTTGCAGAGGGCAATCAACACGCGCAGGAACACGGAGCTCGGTCTCCTCATTGCCGCAGCGGTTCCCGTCATCCTCCTTTACGCCATGTACGTCGTGAACATGAAGGTCGCCCTGACGGTCTCGTCGCTCGCGGTGCCCATCGGCCTGTTCGCGGCGTTCGCCGTGGCGCACATAGCCGTGAGGCGCTTCGCCCCCGAGGCTGACCCGGCCATACTCCCCCTCGTCTTCCTGCTCTCGGGCATCGGCATCGCGTTCGTGACGCGACTTGCGCCAAAGCTGGCCGTAAGCCAGGTGACCTGGCTCTTCCTGTCCGTCGCGGCCATGATCCTGGTCCTCGCCCTCGTGCCGAGCATCGAGGCGCTCTCGCAGTACAAGTTCACCATGGGCATCATCGGCGTTGCGCTGCTGCTCCTGCCTATGCTCATCGGCAGCTCCCGCGGCGGCTCCAAGCTCTGGATCATCATCGGCCCGCTGTCGTTCCAGCCGGGCGAGCTCGCAAAGATCCTCATAGTCCTGTTCCTGGCGGCCTACCTTGCCGAGAACCGCGAGATGCTCTCGGCCTCGGCCATCCA
Source organism: Parafannyhessea sp. (assembly GCF_051876455.1). Classification (NCBI taxonomy): domain Bacteria; kingdom Bacillati; phylum Actinomycetota; class Coriobacteriia; order Coriobacteriales; family Atopobiaceae; genus Parafannyhessea; species Parafannyhessea sp. The sequence goes on along the minus strand of NZ_JBJEHW010000031.1, from coordinate 18,271 downwards.
CGTGGGCCCACTGTCGCTCCCGCGGCCGCGCATGCTCGCGCCGATGCTCCTCATGTGGGGTATGTCGCTCCTCGTCGTCATCTTCGAGCGCGACCTCGGCAGTGCCCTTCTCTTCTTCACGTTCTTCGTGATTATGCTCTACGTCTGCACGGGTCGCGTCAGCTACGTGCTGGTCTCCGCGGTCCTGCTGGCCATCGGCGGCGTGTTCTGCTACCACTTCTTCGGCCACGTCCAGACGCGCGTCCAGATCTGGCTCAACCCGTTCTCCGACCCTTCCGGCAAGGGCCTGCAGATCGTGCAGTCGCTCTACTCGCTGGCCGACGGCGGGCTCGTGGGATCCGGCATCGGCAAGGGCCTCCCCACGCTCATCCCCGTCGTCGAGTCCGACTTCATCTTCTCGGCCATAGGAGAGGAGATGGGCCTCCTCGGTGCGTCCGCGGTGCTCATCTGCTTCCTCCTGCTCGCCGTGAGGGGTCTCGCCACGGCCGCGCGCGCCAAGTCCGACGTGTCCGCGTTCACCGCGGTCGGCCTCACCGCCGCAATCACGGTCCAGGCGTTTCTCATCGTTGGCGGCGTCACCAAGCTCCTGCCGCTCACGGGCGTGACCCTGCCCTTCATGAGCCAGGGCGGCAGCTCGCTGCTTGCGAGCTTCATCATCGTGGGACTCCTGCTCAAGGCGGGTGACGAGGGCACCGGCCGCGAGGCCCAGATCGAGCTCGGCGCGGCGCGCAACGCCTCCAAGTCCGCGGTCGAGAGGGGCCTGACGTCCGTGGTGCACGGCGCCCATGCCCGCGCCAGCATCGGGCTCGACACGCCCGAGTCCGGCGTGCTCGGCCGCGTGGCGCTGGGCAACAGGCTCGTCTCGCTCGTGACGGTCTTCGGCCTCATGTTCACGCTGCTCGTCGCCAACCTCACGTACATCCAGGTGTTCAAGGCCGACTACTACCAGTCGCTCCCCAACAACAACCACACCATCGCCAAGTCCTCGCAGGTCCAGCGCGGCGCGATCATCACGTCCGACGGAGTGACGCTCGCGGAGTCCACCAAGCAGTCCGACGGCTCGTACAAGCGCACCTACCCGCAGGGCAACATGGCCACGCACACCGTGGGCTACCTCTCCACGCAGTACGGCGCCTCGGGCATCGAGGCGACCATGAACGAGACCCTGACCGGCCACTCCGACTACTCAACCTGGTCGAGCGCCATCAACGCGCTCGCCGGCATCGAGACACCTGGCTCGTCCGTTGTGCTCACGCTCAACTCGCAGATGCAGCGTGCCGCAGAGTCGGCGCTCAACGGAAAGCGCGGGGCCATCGTCGTGCTCGACCCGTCCACCGGCGCGGTCCTGGCCAAGGCGTCCAACCCCTCGTTCGACTACAACAACATCTCAGCGGCAATGTCGACCAACGACGCGGGCCTCGTCGACCGCGCGACCCAGACGCTCTACACGCCTGGCTCCACGTTCAAGACCGTCAGCCTGTCCGCGGCGCTGGACTCCGGCATCGCCACGCTCGATACGAGCTTCAGCGCCCCGGCGTCCATCATGATCGGTGGCGCCAAGGTCACGAACATCGACAGCGAGAGCTGGAGCTCGCTCTCCCTCAAGAAGGCGTACGCCTACTCTGCCAACACCGTCTTCGGCCAGCTTGGCACCAAGATCGGTGCCAAGAACCTCGTGAGCTACGCCGATGCCTTTGGCTACGGGCAGAAGCTCGGCCAGGACTTCTCCACCGTGGCCTCGCTCATGCCCGACCCGGCGCAGATGACCGAGTGGGAGACCGCCTGGGCGGCCGTCGGCCAGCCCGTGGGACAGCACACGAGCCCTGCCGGACCGCAGACGACGGTCATGCAGAACGCGGTCATCGCGGCGGCCATCGCCAACAACGGCGTCGTCATGAACCCCTACGTGGTCGACCACGTGCTCTCGCCCGAGGGCGCCACAACCTCCACCACGAAGCCCAAGTCCCTTGGCCAGGCCATCTCGTCGCAGACAGCCAACGAGGTCAAGGAGGCCATGCTCGACGTCGTGGAGAACGGCACCGGCTCCGGTGCCAAGGTGTCTGGCGTCAAGGTGGCCGGCAAGACCGGCACCGCAGAGGTCAGCACGACCACGTCGAACTCGCTCTTTATCGGCTTTGCACCCTATGACCAGCCGACCGTCGCCATCTCGGTCTGCATCGAGGGAACCAGTGGAGAGGATATGGTCGGCGTGGCCGCATCGGTCGCCGGCCAGGTGCTCTCCACCTGCCTGAACGTGCAGTCGAGCGGCGCGGGCAAATAAGTGCACGTTGTGCATTGGCGAGAGTCAGTACGGTCTACATTAGAATGTTGAGTGTCGCGATCTCGCGACTGTTTTGGGAGAGACGGAGAGACGATGTCTGAAAGAGTTCTTGGCGGACGGTACACCGTTCAGGACAGGATAGGCACGGGCGGAATGGCCATTGTCTACCGCGGCCTGGACGAGGTACTCGGTAGGACGGTCGCCATCAAGACGATGCTGCCGCAGTACGCGGCGGACCCGTCGTTCGCAGCGCGCTTCAAGCAGGAGGCCCAGGCCGCCGCCGCGCTGCAGAGCCCCTACATCGTCTCCGTGTACGACTGGGGCAAGGACGGTGACACCTACTACATCGTCATGGAGTACCTGCGCGGCACCGACCTCAAGAGCGGCATCCGCAAGCACGGTGCCCTCGACAGCAAGAAGGTCGCCCAGATTGGCAGCCAGATCGCCCAGGCGCTCTCCGTCGCGCACAAGCATGACATCATCCACCGCGACATCAAGCCGCAGAACATCATGGTCCAGCCCGATGGCAACATCAAGGTCATGGACTTCGGCATCGCACGCGCCAAGAACAGCCACCTGACCACGGACAACTCCGTGCTCGGCACCGCCCACTACGTCTCTCCCGAGCAGACCCAGGGCAAGGAGCTTGGCCCCACGACCGACATCTACTCCCTCGGCATCGTCATGTACGAGGCCGCCACGGGCAGGGTGCCCTTCGACGGCGATGACGCCATCTCCGTCGCGCTCAAGCAGGTGAACGAGCAGCCGGTCCCTCCCACGGCCATCAACCCGGCCGTCGACTCGGCGCTCGAAAGCATCATCCTCAAGTGCATGCAGAAGGACCCCAAGGACCGCTTCCAGACGGCCGACGAACTCTACCACGTCCTTCGCGACTACCTTGCCGGCAGGCTGGCCGCCGTCGACACGGCCACGTCCGTGCTGCCCGCCAATCCCGTGGTTCCCGCCATCGGCACCATCGGATCGACTGGCAACACCCAGAGCCTCCCTCGCGTCGAGACCGCAGAGCACATCAAGCCCCAGTCCGCCACCCAGCGCGCGCAGGCAGAGGCCGACGCCGCCGCAAAGAAGCACAAGCACCGCGTCGTGCTCTTCTCGATACTGGGCATTGCCGCCCTCATCGCGGTGATCGTCGGCATCGTCACCGTCTACAACGCGAACAACGCGACGCGCGAGGTGCCAAACTACCTCAGCATGACCGAGTCTGACGCCCTCAAGGCAATCTCCAGCTCCGGCTTCTTCGAGCGTGGCACCGTCAAGCGCCAGTACTCCAGCACCGTCGCCAAGGGCCTGGTCATCGACCAGACGCCTGACTCCGGCCGTAAGGTCACCAAGGGAACGCAGATCAGCCTCGTCATCTCGAAGGGACCCGCGCCGGCAGAGACCGTCAAGGTACCCGACCTCACGGGCATGAGCCCGTCCGAGGCCGAGAAGGCCCTCTCCGCTGTCGGACTCGTTGGCCAGGCCGGCGACTCCGTCTACAGCGACTCCGTCGACGTGGGCAAGGTCGCCGCGCAGAGCCCTGACGGCGGCGAGAGCGCCAAGACCGGCGACACCGTCACCTACCAGCTCAGCAAGGGCAAGGAGAGCGTCGACATCCCGAGCGTGACCGGCCAGGACGAGAGCACGGCGACCGCCACGCTCAAGGCGGCTGGCTTCGCAGTGGACGTCAAGTACGGCAACAGCGACTCCGTCGACAAGGGACTGGTGTACAACCAGACGCCGACCGGCTCCGCCAACAAGGGCGCCACGGTAACGATCTACGTCTCCAACGGCCCCAGCACGGTCAGCGTGCCCAACGTCGTCGGCTCCACCACGGAGGATGCGGAGGCGGCGCTGGAGGCCGAGGGCTTCAAGTACACCCTCACCTACCAGAACAGCTCGACCGTCGCGCAGGGAACCGTCATCTCGCAGTCCTCTACGTCGGCCAAGAGCGGCGCCACGATCACGCTCGTCATCTCCAACGGCCCGTCCACAAGCACGGACAGCGACAACACGAACAACGGCAATAACAGCAACGGCAGTAACTCGAGTTCGAACACGAGCGGCTCTTCCAGCAATAGCTCTGGACAAGGCAAGACCTCGTAGCGGAGAAGAGCGGCGGCACTAGCCGAATCGTTACCTCAGGGGGCGGCGCATCCAATCTGGTGCGCTGCCCTCTCTTATGGCGGTCGTCCTTCTCGGCAGCATCCTCATGCGCCCGAGGTGACCACCAGAGGCTCGCCGGCACCTGGATGTCGCACTGCCCACCGCAGACCCTGACCCACACCGGCACTTCGATGGCAGGCATACAGAAAGAAGGCCAGCTGCGAAACCACAGCTGGCCTTCTCGTTTGCAATGGTGACCCCGGTCGGATTCGAACCAACGACACCAGGTTTAGGAAACCTGTGCTCTATCCCCTGAGCTACGGGGCCGTGCCTAGCCATTCTATCATCTCTTGGCTGGCAGGTGAACCAGTTTCTTACTTATGCTGCTCGTGCCTCTGGTTCCTCCTGGCGCGACGCGCGGCCTTGGCCTCGTCGCGCTCCGCCTGCTCGCGGGCGATCTCGTTTGCCTCGCCCCTCAGGACCTGCGTGACCTTCTTGTTCGTCATGCGGTTCGTCGTGGCCTCGGCCTTCTTGCGCATGGGCCGCACCACGCGCCAGTCGTACACGAAGGCCGCGATGATCAGGCCGTAGGCCAGAATCAGCAGAACAAGCAGCAGGATGTTGAGCGCCGCACTGCTCGCGACCTGCTTGGGGTACACGTTCGGGATCAGCCAGGACACGATGGTGCACACAAAGCCCGAGCCAAGCAGGCCCCACCACACCTTCTGGCTCTTCTTGTAGCCAGGGGTGTCGTGCAGGATGATCTGCGAGGCGGAGGTCCTGCGGTCCTGCTCGGTCCTACGCTCCTCGCGGGCGCGCTTCTTCTCCTCCTTGGTCATCTCCACGGGCGTCTTGCCCGCGGTGGACGACGCGGAGGACTTGCCCGCGGAGCTGCTGGCAGATACGACCCTCACGCCAGCGGCGGCCTCGCGAGCGGGCTTCGCCCTGGAGACGGACCTCTTGGAGAAACCCGTCCTCTCGGTGTCGTCGGCCTCGTCCTTCTCGGCATCCTTCTTCGCGAGCGACGCGTTCGCCTCGGCGGCTTCCTTCCTGGCGCCGTTGATGGTATCACGCAGAGACATGGGACTCCTTCATGGGTGTGAACTTCTCGCCGGTGATGAGCTCGAAGGCCTCCTGGTAGCGCTCGGACGTGCCCTTGATCACCTCGGCCGGCAGGTGGGGCGGCTCGCCGGTCATGTCCCAGTTCGCCTTGAGCCAGTCGCGCACGTACTGCTTGTCGTAGCTGGGCTGCACCTTGCCGGGCTCATAGCCCTCTGCAGGCCAGAAGCGGCTGGAGTCGGGCGTCAGCGCCTCATCGATCAGCGTCAGCTTGCCGTCGATGAAGCCAAACTCGAACTTCGTGTCCGCGATGATGATGCCACGCGTGCTGGCGTACTCGGCGGCCGTCGTGTAGAGCTTGAGGGAGGCGTCGCGCAGCTGGGTGGCAACGTCCTCGCCCACGATCTCGGCGCAGCGCTCGAAGCTGATGTTCTCGTCGTGGTCGCCCAGGGCAGCCTTGGTGGACGGCGTGAAGATCGGCTCGGGGATCTTGGAGGCCTCGACCAGGCCGTCGGGCAGCTTGATGCCGCAGACGGTGCCGTTCTGGTCGTACGTCTTCTTGCCGGAGCCGGTCAGGTAGCCGCGCACGATGCACTCGATGGGGATGGTCTTGGCCTTCTTCACGAGCATGGAGCGGCCGGTCAGGTACTCGGCGTACTTCTGGTACTCCTCGGGATAGTCCTTCACGTCCATCGAGATCAGGTGGTTGGGCATGAGATCCGCGAACTTGTTGAACCAGAACGCGGAGATGCGCGAAAGGATCTCGCCCTTGTAGGGAATCTCGTCGGGCAGGATGTAGTCAAAAGCGCTGATGCGGTCGCTTGCGACCATCAGAAGGCTGTCACCACAGTCGTAAATGTCGCGTACCTTGCCGTGAGAATCCGGTCGAAGCTCCATGGCTCCCATGAGATTTCTCCCCTCATTGCTTGGATTTCCGTCTATGCAGACGCATAGCCCCACCATTGTAATGGATTAGCCCAAGCTGGCACATACGTTAGCCTGCGCAAGCGCACATATACCATGGCGCTCCCAGGGGAGAAGAACGCGCTGCCTCGGCCGCTACTTTGCCGTGGGCTCGGTCTTCGTCTTGTGCTCGAGGGGGACGTGCAGCGTGAAGGTCGTCCCCTTGCCCAGTTCGGACTCGACGGAGATGCTCCCGTTGTGCTTGTCGATTATCTCCTTGGTGAGCGCGAGGCCGACGCCCAGGCCGCCGGACACGCGCTCGCGGCTCGCATCTGAGCGCCAGAAGCGCGAGAACACCCTCGGGATGTCCTCCTTCGCGATGCCGATGCCGGTGTCGCGCACGGATATCTTCATGCCGTTGCGGCCCTCTGGCGCGATGCTCACCACGACCCATCCGCCCTCGGGCGTGTAGCGCATGGCATTCGACATCAGGTTCGTGACCGCCTCGCGCATGAGGTCCTGGTTCACGTCGGCATACAGCTCGTGGTTGGGCGTCTTGTCATCAAAGCGCAGGCGCAGGCCGCACTCGTTGAAGAGCTGCTCCTGCACGGACACCAGGCTCTTGAGCGCAAAGACCATGTCGGTCTTCTCGGTCCTGAACTCCGTGTTGTTCTCCACGCGCGAGAGGTGGAGCATCGCGTCCACCAGGCGAGAAAGGCGACGCACCTCGCTTGCCACGGTCTCCAGGTGCTCGTCGTCTGCCGGCAGTACCCCGTCCTGCATGGCCTCGACCGTCGCCTGCATGGCCATGAGGGGCGTCCTCAGCTCGTGGGCGACGTCGCTCGTCAGCCTGTGCTCGAACTTGATGTCGCGCTCCAGCTCTGAGGCCATGCTGTCGAACGTCTCGCCCAGCTGCCCAAACTCGTCGTTTCCCGTGAGCCCGGTGCGCGCCGTCAGGTCGCCGTTCCTGATCTGCCTCGCGGTCGAGGAGATCTTCTGGATGGGCCGCGTGAGCGCACGCGACGAGTAGTACCCGATGAGGCACGCGAGCACGATGGAGACCGCAGCCGCAATCAGGATGGCGGTGTAGGAGTTCTGCCTGAACGCCGCATCCGTCTTGGTGATGAGCGCCTCGGAGCCAAACGCCCACAGGCGCACGGTTCCCACGGTCTTGCCCTTCTCGTCCGTCACCTTGGCGGAGATGATGTCATCGGCGTTCGATGGCACGGGGTTCTGCGTCGCGTCGTTGGTCGTCTTGCCGGTGGCCGCCCTGTTTGCGGCGGTCTCGTCGTAGATGAGGACGTTGTCGGCGTCGAGGATCTGGATGCTTATGTCGGGGTAGGCGGAGACCGAGGTCTTGGCGTACTCGATGACGCTCTTCGACCACTTTCCGCCGCCCTTGTCGTACTGCGTGCCAAGGGTCTCGGCAGTCTGTTGCGCCAGGCGCTGCATGTTCTGCTTCGTGTAGCCCTGGAACTGCTGCTCCCACACGATGGCGAGCACGAGCGAGAGAATCATGGCGGTCATCACGGCCGTCAGCGCGAAGAAGAACGCCATCCTGCCCCTGAACGAGGTGCTGGGACGACGGTCCCCATCGTCGTGCTTGAGCGTGCTGTACTCCGCCTTGGTGCCCTTGGACTTCTCGCCCGACTCCCTCTGCTCGTCGTATTCGCGGGTTGTGTCTATGTCGGCCACGCCTTGCGCCCCTTGCCTCGACTAGCGCCAAGCGCTACTCGGAGTCGGCCTTCTTGTCGGGACGCTGCGGCGCCTCGAAGCGATAGCCGACGCCGTGGACCGTGTACAGCCAGCGCGGGTTGCGCGGGTCGTCGCCCAGCTTGGCGCGCAGGTTCTTGACGTGGGAGTCGATGGTGCGCTCGTAGCCCTCGAAGTCGTAGCCCAGGACCTTCTCCACCAGCTCCATGCGGGTGTAGACGCGTCCGGGGTAGCGGGCGAGGGTGGTGAGGAGCTTGAACTCGGAGGCCGTGAGGTCGACCTCCTTGCCCTCGACCATGACCTTGTGGCCCGAGATGTCGATCACCAGGTCGCCAAAGTCGAGCACCTCGAGCTGGGGCTCGCTCTCCGCATGGGCGCGGCGCAGCAGCGCGCGCACGCGTGCGACGAGCTCCCTGGGCGAGAAGGGCTTGATCAGGTAGTCGTCGGCGCCAAGCTCGAGGCCGATGATGCGGTCCTCGACCTCGCCCTTTGCCGTCAGCATGATGATGGGCACGTTAGAGGTCTCGCGGATGGCCCTGCACACGCGCTCGCCCGAGAGCTTGGGGAGCATGAGGTCCAGGATGATGAGGTCGAACGAGTGCTTCTCGAACTCCTCCAGGGCGCTCTGGCCGTCACCCACGCCGCGGACGATGTAGTTCTCGCGCTCGAGGTATGCCGCGACGGCGTCGCGAATGGTCTTCTCGTCTTCAACTAGTAGGATGCGCTTCTCTTCCGAAGCCATGGTCGGTCTCCTCTGCACGGTGAATCTGTATTGCGCTCTTTAAGCGCTTTTTTTGTGATACCCTCTCTATTTTACCGCGGAAGGCCGCTTCTCATTCCTAGAACTAGAGGGAAAATACGCGGACGGAGACCGACTTGGGGAGTCCGGTGTCCTGGTCCTTGATGGTTGAGAAGGTCACGAAGTCGTCCACGGTGCCCACGCTGGCCGGGTACTCGCCATAGTCCACGCAGCGGTTCTTGGCCGCAAGCACCGAGTACTTGCGCCTGTCCGTGTCGATCACGAAGTACGAGGAGCGGCTCTTCACCACATAGGTACCGTCCTTGCCGGCAATGGCGGCGTACGGCTCGCGCGAGAGCGTCACGAACGGCCCGTTGCCGTGGCCGATGTACGAGCCCATCGTGGCGAGGAGGCCGCCGGAGTCGTAGCTCGCCTCGATGGAGAAGGCAAAGTCGTCGCCGATGCGGACGGCGTTCATGGGCTTGACGGTGGAGGGCAGCACGAGCTGGTCAACCTGCTTGGAGAGGCTGTCGCTTACCTTGTAGGCCGTGATGCCGTAGTACGTGCCCTTGTCCGCGCGCACGCGCGGCGTGAGGGTCACGGTGCCGTCGGACACCGTGGGCTCCGTCGCGAACCTGCCGGGCGACTCCACGGCGGCGCGCGCCTTGGAGTCCCCAAGCGACCAGACGTAGCAGATGGAGCTCTTGGAGGTCTTGGTGCCCGAGGTCGAGGGCATCACGAGCCAGATCACGCGCTCGCCCGTCACCGCAAAGAGCGGCGGGTCGTAGTTCTTGTTGGCGCGCCATAGCGTGGACACGTCGCCGGATATGGCGCCGTCAGAGAACGCGGCGGCGTACAGGCACCAGCGGTGCGTGAGGAGGTCGAGCTCGCTCCAGGCGTACACGCTGTCGGAGCAGCGCACGTCGTAGATCACCATGTTGGAGTCGTTGCTCGTGTGCGTGGCGCTCACGACCTCGGCGAGCTCACCGGTCTTGATGGAGAGCGCGGAGCCCTTGACCATGGGGGTCGCGGAGGAGCCAGCCGTCGTCACGGGAAGCCACGTTCCCTCGCCGGGGTGCAGCACGTTGCCGGTGGCAAGCGTGTACTCCTTGCTCGCCTTGAGGCTCGTGTCGACGGACTTGTACTTGCTCTTGTTCGTCTTGGGGTCGATCACGTAGTCAGCGGACTTGTCGTTCACCACGGTCGGGCTCTTGGTTTCGCTCTGCGTGCTTCTTCCACAGCCAGACACCGCGCCCAGCACGGCCGCCACCGCTCCCACGGCGGCACCCGCCCTGAAGAGACCCCTTCGGGTCATGCTATGTCTGGCCTCGTCACGCCGCATCGGCAGCTAGCGCCCGCTCTTCTCGAGCGCGGCCTGTGCCTCTTCCAGGCCGATGGTCATCTGGTCCGCGCAGGAGGTCCTCCTGATGCCGCAGGTATTGCCCGCGAGCAGCTCGACGACGTCCTTCACGGGCATGCCGGCGGTCAGCTTGCCGATGGCTTTGAGGTTGCCGTTGCAGCCGCCCTCAAAGCTCACGTGCTCGATGGTCTTGCCGTCGTCGCTCAGGTCGATGTGGATCGCGCGAGAGCAGACGCCGCGCGGGGTGAAGTCATAGTGGAACATGCACGTCCTTTCTTTCGGAAAACAGTATACCCAGCCGCCCTGGCCAGGCCATCCCGCACACAAGAAGACCCTCGACCGAGGTCGGGGGCCTTCTCTCCTGCTGCTTTGTCTTACCTGCCGGGACGCCCGGCGGACCTGCCAGCGCTAGTCAAAGCTGAGCTGCTCCAGCCTGTCAAACACCACGCCGATGCGGCCGAGGAAGCTCCACGGGTCGAAGATCTTGTCCAGCTCCTCCTTGGTGAGGTGGCTGCAGCGCGGATCCGCCTCGAGCTTCGCGCGGAACGTGGTGCCGTTGGGGTCGCACTGCTGGATCTCGTGCCACGTCGCCATGGCGTTCTCCTGCACGATCTTGTAGGCCTCCTCGCGGGTGATGCCCGTGTCGACCAGATGCAGGAGGACCTTGGACGAGAAGATCAGCCCACGGGTCTTGTTGAGGTTGGCCAGCATCTGCGCGGGATACAGCTGCAGCCCGTCCACGATGCGGATGAGGCACTGGAACATGTGGTCCAGCGCGATGAAGCTGTCGGCCTGCGCCACGCGCTCCGCGGAGGAGTGGCTGATGTCGCGCTCGTGCCACAGCGCCACGTTGTCGAAGGCGACCTGCGCGTTGGCCTTGACCACGCGGGAAAGGCCGCAGACCTTCTCAACCGTGATGGGGTTGCGCTTGTGCGGCATGGCACTGGAGCCCTTCTGGCCCTTCTTGAACGGCTCCTCGGCCTCGAGGGTGTCCGTGCGCTGCAGGTTCCTGATCTCCGTCGCGATGCGCTCGCAGGTGGCTGCCGTGGTGGCGAGCACGCCGGCGAGGTAGGCGTGGTGGTCGCGGCTGATGACCTGCGTGGAGAGCGGGTCGTGCACCAGGCCGAGGTGGGCGCACACGTATTCCTCCACGCGCGGATCGATGGAGCTGTACGTTCCCACGGCGCCGCTGATCGCGCCAAACGAGACGTTCTTGCGGGCGTCCTTCAGGCGGTCGAGGTCGCGCTTGAGCTCCCAAGCCCAGCTGCCGAACTTCATGCCAAACGTCATGGGCTCGGCGTGGATGCCGTGGGTGCGACCCACGCACAGGGTGTCGCGCTCCTCGAAGGCGCGGCGCTTGCAGATCTCGCCCAGCTTGCGGCAGTCGTCGATCAGGATGTCCGTGGCCTCGCACAGCTGGTAGCAGAGCGCCGTGTCGCCCAGGTCGGAACTGGTCATGCCGTAGTGGACCCAGCGGCTGGGCTTGGGCTGGCCCTCGGGCACGTCGGCGTCGATGTAGGAGCCCATGTTGGTCAGGAACGCGATGACGTCGTGGTTCGTCACGGCCTCAATCTGGTCAACCTCTTCCTTGTTGAAGTTGGCGTGGTCGCGAATCCACTTGGCCTCCTCCTTGGTGATGCCGCTCTCGCCCAGCTCGGCGTGCGCCTCGCACGCGAGCACCTCGATCTCCTGCCAGACCTTGTACTTGTGCTCGAGAGAGAAGATGTTTCCCATCTCGGGGCGGGTGTAGCGGTCAATCATGCGGACTTCCTCTCGTGTGGCGCAGGCGCGGCCTGCATTGCTGGGCTGGTGCACGGGTTGATTCTACCGCGCAAAGGGGCCCCGCACGTGCAGGGCCCCCATGCTCAAAAGACTGTCACGCACGCCCGGCTGGGCGAGAAGGACGGCACCCTCCCCCGCTACAGGCTCGCGGCCGCGGCCTCGTCCTCGTGCAGGCCGTCCCGAGCCTCCTCGAGCTGCTGCCTCACGGCGTCGTGTCCGGTCCCGCCGTACGTGTTTCTCGCCCGCGCGATGCCCGCCGGGTCAAGGTCCTGCGCCACGTCCTCGTCAAACAGGTCGCTTGCGGCCCTGAACTCGTCGATCGTGAGGTCCTCCAGGCCCTTGTGGTGCTTCTCGCAATACAGCACGAGCTCGCCCACCACCTCGTGCGCCTGCCTAAAGGGCATGCCGCGCTTTGCCAGGTAGTCCGCCACGTCGGTCGCGGCCGTGAAGCCGAGCTTGGCCTCCTGGAGCATCCTGTCCCTGTGGACCGTCCAGGTGCCTATCATGCCCTCCATGCACACCATGCAGTCGCGCAGGGTCTTGGCGGAGTCCATCGCGCCGCGCTTGCACTCCTGCAGGTCCTTGTTGTACGCGAGCGGCAGGCCCTTCATGGTCACGAGCAGCGCCACCAGGTTGCCCACAACGCGGCCGGACTTCCCGCGCGTGAGCTCGGCAAAGTCGGGGTTCTTCTTCTGCGGCATGATGGACGAGCCCGTTGAGTACGAGTCGCTCAGCGTGATGAAGCCAAACTCCGTCGTGGACCACGTGATGATCTCCTCGCACAGGCGCGAGAGGTGCATCATGCTCACGCTGCAGGCGTACAGCAGGTCAAGCAGGTAGTCGCGGTCCGATACCGCATCCATCGAGTTCTGGATGGGGTGGTCAAAGCCCAGGAGCTCTGTGGTGTAGAACCGGTCGAGCGGGTACGTGGTGCCCGCCAGCGCGGCGGAGCCCAGCGGGTTGGCGTCGGCGTCGTCGTAGGCGTCCACGATCCGCTTGAAGTCGCGCGCGAACATCCAGTAGTACGCCAGGAGGTGGTGCGAGAAGAGCACGGGCTGGGCGTGCTGCATGTGCGTGTAGCCCGGCATCACCACGTCGAAGTTCTTCTCGGCCGCGTCGATCAGCGTGGCTCGCAGCTTGCAGTTCTCCTGCGCGAGCTCGGCCAGCATGTCCTTGGCCAGCAGGCGGATGTCGGTCGCCACCTGGTCGTTGCGCGAGCGGCCCGTATGCAGGCGCGCGCCAGCCGCACCGATGTCCCTGATGAGGCGTCCCTCCACGGCCATGTGGATGTCCTCGTCGTTCACGTCCCATTCAAAGGTGCCAGAGTCCATCTCGCCCTTTATCCTCTGGAGGCCGTCCACGATCTTGGACTCGTCCTCCTTTGATATGATGCCCTGCTTCGCGAGCATCCGCGCGTGCGCGATGGACGCCGTGATGTCCTGCGCGTACATGCCCTTGTCGTCTTCCAGCGAGGCGCCAAACTCCTGCGTGAACTCGCTCACTCCCTGCTCAAAGCGGCCGGACCAGAGTGCCATAGATGTCTGCCTTTCAGGATCGCCCGACATGGGACGAGCCCGCACGAGGCGGGCCCGCCCAGCTTGGATGGTAGTTCTTCTCGCCGTGTCCCCCGCCTGGACCGAGTCATGTTTTCCAGGCGAGAAACGCGGCTCCCACACCGGTGGCGCTATGCCACGTGGATGTTGGCGTTCTGCTTCTGGAGCTCGTACTCCGCGGCAGGACCCTGCGTCTTGGACCACGTGGTGGCCGCGAGCGTGTGCAGCTCGATGAAGCCCTTAGAGGCGCTGCGGTCGAAGGTGTCGCCCTCGCCGTACGTGGCCAGGCTGTAGTCGTACAGGGAGTAGGCGCTCTTGCGGCCGGTCACGGTCATGCTACCCTTGTAGAACTTCGCCTTGACCTCGCCGGTCACGAACTTCTGCGTGTCGGCGCAGAACGCGTCCAGCGCCTGCTTGAGCTGCGAGAACCACAGGCCGTTGTACACGGTGGTCGCCCACTGCTGGTCGATCATGTGCTTGTACTGCAGCGTGGCGCCGTCCAGGCACATGGTCTCGAGGGCCTTGTGCATGTTGATGATCGCGAGGGAGCCGGGGCACTCGTACACCTCGTGGCTCTTGATGCCCACCACGCGGTCCTCGATCATGTCGAGCCTGCCGTAGCCATGCTTGCCGGCGATCTTGTTCATCTTGATGATGAGGCTCAGCAGGTCCATCTTCTTGCCGTTGAGCGAGACGGGCTTGCCCTGCTCGAAGCCGAGCACGACCTCCTCGGGCTCGTCAGGGGCGCTCATGGGGTCGGCGGTCAGCGTGTAGATGTCCGCCGGGGCCTCCTTCCACGGGTCCTCCAGCGCGCCGCACTCGATGGCGCGGCCCCAGAGGTTCTCGTCCAGGGAGTACGGCTTCGCGGCCGTGGTGGGAACGGGCACGCCATGCGCCTTGGCCCACTCCATCTCGTCCTCGCGGGTGTGGAGGTCCCACTCGCGCACGGGCGCCAGGATCTTGAGCTCGGGGTCGAGCGCGTGGATGCTCGACTCGAAGCGAACCTGGTCGTTGCCCTTGCCAGTACAGCCGTGGCAGATGTAGGAGGCGCCGGTCTCGTGCGCGATGTCCACCAGGTGCTTCACGATCAGGGGACGCGACAGGGCGGACAGCAGCGGGTACGTGTCCTCGTACATGCCGTTTGCGGCGATGGCCTTGGTCAGGACCTCGTTTGCGTACTCCTCGCGCATGTCAAGCGCCTTGGAGTACACGGCGCCCATGCCGTAGGCCTTCTTCTCGATCCAGGTGAGGTCCTGGGCGTCCTGGCCAACGTTTCCGCAGATGGCGACCACGTCGAGGTTCTTCTCGAGCTGGAGCCACTTCACCATGACGGAGGTATCCAGACCACCCGAGTACGCCAGTACGACCTTTTCCTTTGCTGCTGCCATGATAGACACCCCTATTTCCTTGTCCTGATTGCCTGTTTGGAAAATTGCAGATAGATATGACACGGGGCCGTGCCCCGGTTGTTTGCACCTGCGTTTTAGGTACAAAAAAAGCCTGGCAATGCCAGGCGTCTCAGTTGTCCAACTTTTAGGCTATATGGCTATGCCTCATCGGACCGAAGTGAGCGCGCGCTGGCGTCGCAGCGTGGTACGTCGATCCTGGCGTCGGAGGGAGTTCTTGATGTTGGATGCAAATGCCATTGTAAAACTCCCCTCCTGATTCTTCCCACTGGATGAGCCTCAGTGGCCGCCCTTGTTGTGTGAACACTTTAGCGGCTCAAACGCCTCAGGCAACCCAGAATCTTGCGACGAGACACGTTCGTAACAATTTGCACACAAGGCGCTTACGTTTGGACGCAGACATAATTCTCGCCGTCTACGTGCACAAACTCGCGCATCGCCACCGCCCGCGGCGACGGTGGTCGTCCTTCTCATAACTATTCATACCAATGCATAAGATTTGGAGAAGGACACAGCGGCCATCGCCGCAGCCCGCGCACCAGCTTCACGCCCACAGCCCCATGCATCAAAAAGGCAGGTCACGGCATATGCCATGACCTGCCCCTGCGTTGCGGTGGTGGGTCGTGAGGGCCTCGAACCCTCGACCTTGGGATTAAAAGTCCCCTGCTCTGCCAACTGAGCTAACGACCCGTTACGACGTACGCGAAATCATACCACGTGCCGGCGCTACTCGGCCTCCCAAGCCCAGCCGCCGTTGCAAAACACGGGAATCTCTTCCCCGGCGGGCGTCACGCCCGTGATGTTCAGGTCGTCCGTGCCGATCATGAAGTCGACGTGCGTGGTGGACTGGTTGACGCCGCTGGCAAGGAGCGCGTCCTTGTCCAGGTCGAGGCCACCCTCCAGGCACTCGGGGAATCCCGTGCCCAGGGCAAGGTGGCAGCTGGCGTTCTCGTCGTACAGCGTGTCGTAGAAGAGCAGGCCCGACTGGCGAATCGGCGTCGCCTTGGAGATGAGCGCGCACTCCCCCAGGCGGCACGAGTTCTCGTCGGTCTCTATGATGTGGCGCAGCACCTCTCGCCCGACGGCGGCATCGTACTCCACGACCCTGCCGCCCTCGAAGCGCAGCCAGAAGTCGTCCACCCGCTGCCCAGCGTGGATGAGCGGCAGCGCGGAGTGCACCACGCCGTCGGCGCGCATGCGGTCCGGGGACGTGAAGACCTCCTCCGTCGGGATGTTGGGGAAGAAGACCGTCCCGTCGACGGTGCGACCGGCGCCGCCCTCCCAGACGCCCTTGGCGTTGAGGCCGATCGTGAAGTCCGTGCCGTTCTTCGACACGTAGTGCAGCCGGTCGAAGGCATAGCCGTTGAGCAGCCTCTTGTTCTTCTCGAACTCAGCGTTATGCGTCTCCCAGTCCTGCTGAGGGTCCTCGCCGTCCGCGCGGGCGGTCTTCAGGATCGCGAGCCACAGGCGGTAGTACGCCTCGTGTTCGGGGCAGTCGGGAAACACCTTCCTCGCCCATGCCTTTACCGGGGCGCCAGCGATGCACCAGACGTTCTTGCCAAAGTCCATGCCGTTCCTGAACGAGAGGCACTCGGTGTTCCTGGCGTAGGCAGCCGCCGCGGGCTTGGCGGGGTCGATGCCAGCAAGCGCCTCGGGGTCGCTGCCCTCGATAAAGAGGAAGCACGCGCCGGCCTCCGCAAGGGAGTTGAGCTGTTCGGCCTTCCAGCCGGGCACGTGCCTGAAGTACTCCGTGGGAACGTTCTGGAACTCGAGGCGGCTCATCTCGTCGTCGCCCCAGATCACGGTCACGTGGCCCGCGCCCGCGTGATAGGCGCTCCTCACCACGCGACGCGCAAAGTCGGCGCACTCCACGGGCGACTGCACCACGACCTCCTGCCCGGGTCGCACGGCCAGCCCCTTGCGCACCAGAAGCTCGGCATACCTGTCCATCTGCGCGTCAAGCCCCTCGATGGCCAGCGTGCACTCCTCAAGCGTCATTCCCATGCGAGTCTCCCCTCGTTAGGCCAGTCGCGGCATCCTGCCGGGCACGGCCACCAACGGCGTGCCACGCGGCAAGATTCCCCTATGCGACAAATGAATACGGGCCCTCAGAGGGGCCCGTCACAAGCTCTGGAGCGGGCAACGGGATTCGAACCCGCGGATGATGGCTTGGGAAGCCATTGCCTTACCACTTGGCGATGCCCGCTTGTGCAAGGGAATTCTATCACAGCTTCCCAATCCGACCCACTCAAATATGCCGCAGGCGAGAAGAGCGCATATCCGCAGGTCAGGCGCTACCGCTGGCCAAAGTTTAACGCTAGGCACAGGCAAGCCATCCGCAAGGAGCCCTTGCTACCATGTGCTCCCACCGTCGCGAAGGAGCATGCATGGCCGATTTTCCAACGTTAGGCACGCAAGGCCGCCGCCCATCACCAAGAGTCAGCGCACCGTTCCCCGGCAACAGCTCGAGGTGCCCCCTCAGGGGTGGCGACCCAATACTCGGCGGCTCGCCCGTTGGGGCGGGACATGCGGGGCTCGCGTCGCGATTCAGGGTCATCTGGTGGTGACGGCCTACGCGCCCGCGCGGGACCGCAAGAAAAAAGGCCGCGCTACTCACACGGCCTCGACATTCGAATGGTGGAGACGATGGGGATCGAACCCACGACCTCAGGCTTGCAAAGCCCGCGCTCTCCCAGCTGAGCTACGTCCCCGAATAATAACCGCCCCAACGGCGACTCGGCTAGCGTTGGGGCGACTATTCGCGAAGGAAGTGGTGGGCCCGACAAGGTTCGAACTTGTGACCTCCCGGTTATCAGCCGGACGCTCTGACCAACTGAGCTACGGGCCCAACGCGAGAAAATATATTATGCTCATCCCTCCTCTCCGTCAACAACTATTTTGAGAAAAGTCGAGAAAGTTTGTAGCAGGTCTTCTACCTGCAGTTTTGTGAGCAAAAAGATGATGGAGACGAAGAATCGGCCTCAGCGGCAGCCATGAATCCCTGCATTCAGAACCATAAAAGGCTCTCGAACAAGGACTGCCCCAGCCAGGCGCGCCATCTTTCTGGCGCTGCCCGTCGCGACATATCGCCACTCGGCACAGGCTGCAAGCTGCCCGCGCCAAACCGCTTCGCTTCTTCATGTCATCACTTCGGCATTTTTACAGATAGCTATTGGCAAAAGGCTTGAGACGGGTACCATATGCACGCAAAGAAGCATATGAGCGAGGCTGATAGCATGGCATTGATACAGATGGATATACAGACGATCGTGGTAGGCGGAGGCCCCGTGGCTTCCCTCCTGGTGCTGAAGCCCCGTGTTCCCGAAGAGGCTCCTCATGACGCACAGCTGCCGATCAAGATCGGCCCAG
>NZ_JBJEHW010000030.1:0-5604 GCF_051876455.1 Parafannyhessea sp. | reverse complement strand
GTCCTTGAACTCGTCAGGAATCTCGTCCATGGGCTCGGGGTAGATCATGCCCTTGGCGTCTTCCTTGAAGTCCCAGGCGGTGTTGGTGACGAGGTCGATGAGGCCCCAGAAGTTGGACTCGGCGCCCATGGGGATCTGCGCGGCGACGGCGTTGGCGCCGAGGCGGTCCTTCATGGTGTCGATGGCGTGGAAGAAGTCGGCGCCCACGCGGTCGTACTTGTTGATGAAGGCGATGCGGGGGACGTTGTAGTTGACGGCCTGACGCCAGACGGTCTCAGACTGCGGCTGCACGCCGGCGACTGCGTCGAACACGGCGACGGCGCCGTCGAGGACGCGGAGGGAGCGCTCGACCTCAGCGGTGAAGTCGACGTGGCCCGGGGTGTCGATGATCTGGATGATGTGGTTCTTCCAGAAGCACGTGGTTGCGGCGGAGGTGATGGTCACGCCACGCTCCTGCTCCTGAACCATCCAGTCCATGGTTGCCGCACCGTCGTGGACCTCGCCGATCTTGTGGGTCTTGCCGGTGTAGTAGAGGATGCGCTCGGTGGTCGTCGTCTTACCGGCGTCGATGTGGGCCATGATGCCGATGTTGCGGAGGTCCTCGAGCTGATACTTAACTTTTGCCATAAGACACTACTCCCCTGGACTAGAAGCGATAGTGCGAGAAGGCGCGGTTGGCCTCTGCCATCTTGAAGAGGTCCTCGCGACGCTTCACGGAAGCGCCGACGCCATTGGCGGCGTCCATGATCTCGTTGGCGAGGCGCTCGGCCATGGTCTTCTCCTTGCGAGCACGGCTGAAGTTGACGATCCAGCGGATCGCGAGGGTCGTGGCGCGACGGGAGTTGACCTCCATGGGCACCTGGTAGGTGGCGCCGCCGACACGCTTCGGCTTGACCTCGAGGGTCGGGCGGACGTTGTCCATGGCCTTCTTGAAGGTGGCCAGGGGATCGGAATCGGTCTTCTCCTTGACGAGGTCGAAGGCACCGTAGACAATGCGCTCCGCGGTGGCCTTCTTGCCATCGAGAAGGACCTTGTTGATGAGCTGGGTCACGAGACGGTTGTTGTAAACGGCATCCGGCTGGACCTCACGACGGACTGCTGCTGCACGACGCGGCATGTTGTATCTCCTAAAAACTCGTAGCTAATTCAGATGCGACCTTGCGGCTAGTTCTTGGGGCGCTTTGCGCCGTAGCGGGAACGAGCCTTCTTGCGGTCCTGAACTGCCGCGCAGTCATAGGCGCCGCGGATGATCTTGTAACGCACGCCAGGGAGGTCACGAACACGGCCGCCACGGATGAGGACGATGGAGTGCTCCTGCAGGTTGTGGCCCTCGCCGGGGATGTAGGCGGTAACCTCGATGCCGTTGACAAGGCGCACACGGGCGACCTTACGAAGTGCGGAGTTAGGCTTCTTGGGGGTCGTGGTGAAGACGCGGGTGCACACGCCACGCTTCTGCGGGTTGTGCTGGAGTGCGGCGTTCTTGGACTTGGCCTTGTGGGAAACGCGGCCCTGACGGACGAGCTGGTTAATAGTAGGCAAAGCTTCTCTCCTTAATAGGATCAAACGGTATTTGGTGCGCGAGCACCTATGTATCAGAGGCAGTGCAGCACCGCCGCCTCGGATTGTTGGGGACAGATACGTGCGCCCTTACCTTGGCTTCCCTTCCCGGCAGCGGCCCGGGACAGAATCCTTCCGCAAATTGGCGCGACGAAAAACTATATTCGCCCAAACCGCAGATGTCAAAACGCCACGGTGCCGGGCGTATCCCTTTTTCACGCCGCGTGCACAATCGGCCGACGCGGGCGAGAAGCGCACCCTCCCGCCCGCAACCGCCTCGGGTCGCGGCAACGTGCCGGCCGCACCCCCGCGGGCCGCGCGCCTACTCCGGCAGGACGTCCTCCGCGGCATGCGCGAGTCCCACGCGGAGCAGCTGCGCCACGTGCTCGTCCGCGAGCGTGTAGATCATGCGCTGCCCGTCGCGCCGGGCGTTCACCAGGCCGCGGTCTCGCAGCAGCCTGAGCTGGTGCGATATTGCGGATTGCGACACATGGCAGACTTCCTGCAGGTCAGACACGCTCTTCTCGCCCAGCACGAGCGCCGCCAGGATCTGGAAGCGCGTGAAGTCGGAAAGCGCGTCGAATATCTGCGTGGCGCTGTACACCACGTCGTCGTTTGCAAGCAGCTCCTCGAGCGCGCTGTCGTTAGCGGCCGCGGCGCACCAGTCTTCCATGTTGGCCCCCTTTGTCCGCCCACAGTTTAGCGCACAAGGCCCGCCCGAGGTCGTCCCCCGGGCGGGCCCATGCCCATCGTGCCGTTGCGGCGGTCGCCAGGTGCGGCCACGCGCTAGTTGAAGAAGCGCCTCACCAGGTCGCGGGAGTACTCCGCGGTCTCCTCCATGTCACCAAACGACATGACCTCGCCCGCGTAGTAGGTGTTCTGCCGGCCCTGGAGCGCCTCCACCTTGTCGTACCAGCCGTCGGCGTAGTCGGCGGAGCCCACGTGGGGGAAGTAGTACCAGTCGTCGATCCGCTCGGTCTTCATGACGGGCAGGCCCGACTTTGCCATGTCTGCCAGCGTGGTGTCGCGCGCCTCGTCAAACGGGACGTCCTCCGCGCCCTCGTGGTTGCGCAGCGTGAAGGTCACCAGGGGCTGAGCGCCCGCGTCCGGCCAGCGGTGATAGAACACCATCAGGTGGCCGCGCGTCTCGGGCGTCATGTTGGCAAAGTAGTAGTAGCTGATGTCGGGGCTCTTCTCCTCCTCCGTGCGGACGGCCATGGTGAAGTACTCCTTGTGCTGGATCTTGCCAAAGAGCTCCGTCTCCTCGGGCGTGGGGTCGCCGTAGCCCAGGAAGAGCTCGAGCGGCGTGCAGATCACGAGCTTGTCAAACTCCTGCTCCGCGCCACCGTTCACGCGCACGTAGACGTGCTCCGGCGTGCGGCGGATCGCCGTGATCTCGCTGTTGAGCTGAGCGGGATGGCGAAGCGCGCTGTTCACGCCCGTCCAGATGGAGTTGGTGCCGTTCTTCCACGTCCAAAGCCTGCCGGTAGAGAGGAACTGCTTCACCGTGAACGCGTCCAGGTACTTGAGGACGTACGCGGCCGGGATCTCGTCAAAGTAGCCGTAGCCAAAGCTCGTGAAGGGACCCTTCCACACCAGCTCGGCGTCCTCGCAGCCGTTGAGCTTCAGGAACTCGCTAAACGGCATGCTCAGGTCCTTGAGGTTGGGGTTCTCGCCCTCTATGTGGGCAAGCTTCATCTGGGGAGAAGGACACGGCCCCTCGTAGCGGCCCTGTGCCACGCCGCGGTGGCCGTTCACGTCGTAGCCCTTGTACTTGGTGTCCAGCAGATGGCTGAGCTTGCGCATCTTGAGCACCTTCTTGAGGAGCTCGACCTTGCTCTCCTTGACGGGCGTGCCGTCAGTGTTCATGAAGCGGCGCCCCATCTTGGGGCCGTCCGCGTGCGAGGTGTGGCCAAACTCCTCGCACTCGTGCACGGCAAAGTACGTGTCGCAGCCCATGACCGCGCCCATCTCGATGGTGCGGTCCTCCCACTTGCCCCTCTTGTTCTTTACCTTCATGAGCGGGCTGAACGCCTTGCCGCCCACGCGGCCGCTCCGCTCGAAGATCGTGTAGTTGTCGAACCCGTTCTTTTGCAGGTACATTGCCAGCGACAGCCCCGCGGGGCCTCCCCCTACGATGCAGATCCTGGTATTCCTATCCACTGGCTTCTCCTCTCACGGGCGGCTACACAATGTCTTCACAAGTATACGCGCCACCCAAACGCCAGGTTAGAAGAGCGGGGGACCCGGCCGAAGCCAGGTCCCCAACGGTAGCTCAGCAAATGTAAGCGGAAGTCAACTCAGGGAGCCAGCGCCACGCGACGGCCACGGAGGCCGTCCTTCTCGCCCCGCTCGCCCTCCTTGCTCCCTTACTCGTACAGCGCGAGCTCGTTCCTGCCCAGGGCGTCCGCCGCGAGCATGGCGTTCGCGACCTTCTCGGGCGTGACCTCAAACGGCATGTTGTGCAGCGTGTCGTTGGGCGCGCAGGCCAGCTTGGCCACCTCGAGCACGCGGTCGTAGCTCGCGTCCTTTACGCCCAGCTGCGCAAACGTCATGGGCAGCCCCACCTGGCCGCAGAAGTCCAGCACCTCGGGCAGCTCGTCCGCGTCCTCCAGCACCAGCTGCGTCAGCGTGCCAAACGCGACCTTCTCGCCGTGGTAGTAGGCGTGGGTCTCGGGCATGGCGGTCATGCCGTTGTGGATGGCGTGGGCGCCGGCCAGGCCCGCGGACTCGAAGCCGAGCCCGGAAAGCAGGGTGTTGGCCTCGATGATCTTCTCAACGGACTCCGTGCACGCGCCCGCCTCGAGCGCGATCTTGGCCTTGACGCCGTCGGACATGAGGGTGTCGTAGCACAGGCGGGCAAGCGCCATGGCCGCGGAGGTCACCTTTGCGCCCGCGCAGGTGGTGGCGTCGGAGCGCTTGCAGGCGCGCGCCTCGAAGTACGTGGCCAGCGCGTCGCCCATGCCGCTCACGGTAAGGCGCACGGGGCTCTTGCTGATGACCGTGGTATCCATGAGCACCAGGTTGGGGTTCGCCTTGAAGTACTGGTACTCCTTGAACTGCCCCTCGTCCGTGTAGATGACGGAAAGCGCGGAGCACGGCGCGTCGGTCGCGGCGATGGTCGGGACGATCAGCACCGGCGTGTCGATCTTGTTCGCGACCGCCTTTGCGGTGTCGAAAATCTTGCCGCCACCGATGCCCACCACGACGTCGGAGCCCTTGGCCTGCGCGTCCGCAACCAGGCGGTCGATCTCGTCCTGCGAGCACTCGCCGTTGAACTGGTCAAACTCAAACGCGACGCCCGCGTCCGCAAAGCTCTTGGTCACCACGTCGCCGGAGCGCCTGATGCCGCCGGCGGATATGATCACGAGCGCCTTCTTGCCGTAGGCCTTGGCATAGCTGCCGAGGTTGGCAAGCTCCCCCGGACCCTGAACGTACTTGCTGGGACTTATGAACACGCGTGCCATGGCTATCCCTTCGACGATGCCGAACATTCGTTGCCGCTCGGGCCACCAGATCGCGACCCTTGT
The DNA here is from genome assembly GCF_051876455.1 of Parafannyhessea sp. NCBI lineage: Bacteria > Bacillati > Actinomycetota > Coriobacteriia > Coriobacteriales > Atopobiaceae > Parafannyhessea > Parafannyhessea sp. The sequence goes on along the minus strand of NZ_JBJEHW010000030.1, from coordinate 517 downwards.
GCGAAACACCCGCATTATGGCACGAAGACGACGCCCGCCCGCGGCATCCCGCAAACGGTTGCGCCCCACACGTGACAGCAAGGGGGCGCCGTTGCAGCCCCAGCGACGCCCCCCATTATTCGACCCTTCCGCTTGGGCGAGAAGAACTAGAACTCCCGCCCGTTTGACCTGCGGCAATGCATCCAGATGCCTGCAGCGACGGCGAGCGCGCCCGCGACGCCGAGGCCGGTCCATAGCGGTTGCGTGTAGTCGCCGGTCTTCACGACGCTGCTGCCACCCTTGGTGGTCTTGGCGGAGGCGGTCGTGGTCGAGGTCGGCGTGGTCTTGGCGGGCTCGGACGGCTTGCTGTACGCGTTGGTGAAGGTGGGGTCCTTCACGGTCGCGCCGCTGGCGTCGGCATAGCTGACCTGTATCTGGCCGAGCGTCGACCCCGCGACGCCGCCGCTCCATCCAACGTAGACCGTCACGTCGTACTCGGCCGCGTCGTAGGTCCAGTTGGAGTCCGCACCCGCGACCT
>NZ_JBJEHW010000029.1:0-25450 GCF_051876455.1 Parafannyhessea sp. | reverse complement strand
GATGCCATAGAAACCACAATCACCGCGCGCGTGAACACGCTGGGTTGGAAGCGCAGGACCAGCGTGTTTGCGCCCTTGCGGCCCTGCACCGTGGGCATGCCGATGCGGTCAACCTTGAGCTTGTCTGCCGCGACGCGCCTCCCGTTTACGGTGACCTGGCTCTGCGCATACGTGATGACGGGCACGCGCACGCGTGCGGCGCCGTCCTGCCTCCACGTGAGCTCGAGCCCGCCATCGGCCAGAACCCGGTGGCCAAACGCGCCCGTCACGTGCGCGACCAGGACCTCGACCTGGTACTGGGCGGAAAGGCCGTGCGCGTCCGTCAGGTTGTGGTTGGGCAGGTAGTCCGGCGTGCGCTTGGATATCATGCCCATGAGCCGGCCCGGCTCCTGCGTGGTGGCCGCGCGCTGCAGGTCCGCCACGGAGGCGTCCGTCAGGTACATGACATGTGCGGCGCACGTGAAGCCCTCGTGGAACGCGCGCGACATCCACGCCACGCAGCCCGCCTGCGCCACCACCGCGGCAAAGGCAAGCGCAAGCGACGCCGCGAGCGCGAGGCGCGGGCGCGCAAGGTGGGGGAGAAGCGCGGGACGCGCGGGCTTCTCGCCCGCGGCGGGCTGTGCCGGCGTGGCCTCGGGCTGCGTCGCCAGGCTGCCCAGTGCCACGGCGAGCGCCGCAAACAGCAGCGGGTACGCCATGGCCGTGAGCCTCACGGGGAACTGGATCGTGTGCGTGAGCGCGGGCGCGGCCAGGCCGATGGCATCCCACGGCACGAGCCGGCTGGAAACCAGCAGGAATGCGGCGCCCACGGCCGCGAGCGGCAGCGCCACGGCGTCGTGGCGGCGCCACGCCCACGCGAGGGCGACGGCCAGCAGCGCAAGCGGCAGGATGCCGATGGTCAGCTTGGAGAAGAGCCCCGGGTCAAGGCCGAGCGCGCCCGCCCCCAGCATCATGCCCACGGGCTGGGCCGTGTGGTTCCTGAGCATGAGCTCCGCCAGGCCGGCCCACACGTCCGCCGTGAGCACCAGCGCCACGCCCGCCGCGGCCAGCGTGCGCAGGAGCATGTCGCGGCGCTCGCCGGGGCGCGTGGCACGCACCATGCCCAGCACCCAGAACGGCACGAGCACCAGCAGGAACATGGCGCAGCTCATCAGGTGGATCTGCGCCATGACCGCCACCACCAGCGCGAGGCTCAGCACGCCCACGCGCGGTCGGGCGCCCGTGTGGCGCCCGCTGGCCGGCACGTCGCGGCGGCGCGTGCCGGGCACGAGCATCCGCACGCAGACAAGCCCAAGGTAGGGGGCCAGGATAGCTCCCCAGGCGCCCATGTTGGAGTTTGTCTGCCAGCGAGCCTGCCAGCCCACGCACATGTAGGCGATGGCGACGGCGCAGGCCACCACGCGCCGCACGGCCAGCGCGCGCGGGTCATGGGGGCCGTCCTTCTCGCCCGGGGCGGGGCTCGCCGTACCCGCAGAGGCTGTCGAGCCCGCCGCGTCCGACGCGCAGACAGCCGCAAGGCTCGCCTCCTGCGCGCGACGGCAGAACGCGTACATGCCCAGCCCGCACAGCAGGTACGCGACCGCGTTCACCACGATCTGGAAGCGCAGCCACGTGCCAGTAAGCAGCAGCACCGCGCCCATCAGGTACGCGAACAGCGGCCCGTAGACGGCGTTCACCACGCGGCCGCACTGCTGGAAGCCAAAGTTCGTCTGCCACCAGCTGAGCCTCCCCGTGCGCAGCTGCATGTACGCGTCGTAGAAGCGCTGGAAGTGGAAGGTGGTGTCCGAGCCAATGAGCACGCTCTTCTCGCCCGCCTGGATGCCCACCATGAGCGCGGTCACCGCCACGATGGCGAGGCCCGGCGCGATCCGGGGGAGAAGCGCGTGGAGATTTGCGCGGGACGCCCCCCGCGTGCGCTCTGGCATGCGGGGGGCGTCCTTCTGCTGTGTGTCAGTTGTGGATGACATCTTGCGTCTGCCTTTACGACGGCGAGGCCTGGCGGCTCTGGGCCGGAGCTAGTGCTTGACCTTGGAGCCAAACTCCAGGTACTGCACCATGTCGAGGTCGCGGTAGGCCTTCGCGGCGTCGGAGTCGCCGCTCACGTTGGCGTCCGTCAGGTCCGTGGAGGTCTCCTTCCACTTGTTGTTGGTGTCCGCGTAGCCCATGAGCGTGAGGTACGGCATCTTGAGCTCGGTCTGGAGGTTGGCCTTCTGGTGGTTGGTCAGCGGCGCGCCGATCAGCTCCATCATGTAGCTGCTCAGGTAGTTGAGGCTGATCTCCTTGTTGGTGCTGGTGGCGGAGGTGCCGGCCACGTCGTAGTTGGCCCAGATGAAGTACTGCGTCTTGAACGTGCGCAGCTGGTGCGAGAGCGAGTTGGAGTCCTCGTTGGGGTACACGGCGTCGTTAAGGTAGTTGGAGCTGATGTTGGGCTGGTGGTCGCCGTAGAACACGAGCACGACGGGCTTGTTGAGCTGGCGCAGCTCCTGCATGAAGACCTTCAGGTCCTCGTCGGACGCCTTGATGCAGCTCACGTACTCGTTGAACTCCGCGTTCTCGTACGCGCTCACGTTCTTGAGCTGGTAGTTGGTCAGGCGGTCGGCCGGGATGTTGCCCGTGTCGTAGCCGGTGTGGTTCTGCATCGTGATGTCGGTCAGGAAGAGCGGCTTGTCGGAGGACTTGATGAGGTCGAGCATCTTCTGGTACGTGGAGAGGTCCGTCACGCCGTTGTGGAACACGGGCGCGCCCTCGAAGTCGCTGATGCTCAGGAACTGGTCAAAGCCGAGCTGCGGGTACACCTTGTCGCGGTTCCAGTTGCTGGGGATGTTGGGGTGGATGGCGATGGTGCCGTAGCCCAGCGCCTTGAACTGCTTGGCCAGGCTGTTGACGTTGCTGAAGTTGTACAGGTTGTACGGGTACTTGCCCGTGCCCACGTACGCCATGGAGTTGCCGGTCAGGAACTCGAACTCGGAGTTGCAGGTGCCGCCGCCCACCACGGACACGTCAAGCGTGCCGCGCGCGAGGGCGTCGCTGATGGAGTTGAAGTACTCCGGGCCGGTGTAGCCGGTGTAGCCCAGGTCGTAGAACTTGGACAGGTCCGAGAACGTCTCGTTCTGCACGAAGATGACGGTTGGCTTCACCTTGCTGAACTGCGCGCTGGCCGTCTTGTACGTCTGCGCGGCGTCCGAGCTGTCGTACTCCTTGGCGAGGGTCTTCTCGATCTTCTTGGCCTTGGCCGTGGTGTAGCCCTTGGGGACCTCGATCGGCATGCCGTACCACATGCTGAAGAAGCTGGTCAGGAAGCCGTGGTCCGAGTACGCCACGACCGGCTGCCAGAACTTGGTGCCCAGAAGCTGCGTCCACGCGTACGCCAGGTGCGTGGAGCCCCACGCGCCGGTGGCGCACACCACGGCGAGAAGGACGTTAATGGCCACGCGCGCGACCCTGCGGGGCTTGCGGGCGGCCTTGGGCTTGGAGCTCGTTGCGGCGTCCTTGCTGGCAGTTGCCTGCTGCACGGGGGCCACGTTCTTCTCGCCCGCGTCTGCCTTGGGCTCGGCGTCGGGCTTCCTGGCAGCGTAGGTGTCGGGCTCGACCTCCTGTTTGGAGTTCAGGCCGACGGCGGCGTTGCTCACGCGCGGGCTGATGCGGCCGAGCGCGAGGAGCGCCAGGTTGAGCGCCGCGCCGCCCAGCAGCACGGTGCCGCCGAAGTCGAAGCGCAGGCCGTCGGACACGGCAGCCGCCGTGCCAAGCGCGTAGACGTCGCCCGCCTGGATGACGGAGCCCTTGAGCACGACCACGAAGTACTCCACGATGCCCAGCACGAAGCAGGCAACCGCAACCGCGACGGCGCCCCAGCTGCGACGCTGGAAGAGGAAGTACATGGCGGCCATCGCGAACAGGATCATGGCCCAGTCGATCAGGCGACTGAGGAAGTTCATCGCAAGCAGGTTGACATGCCAGCAGATCTCGAGCGAGACGAACGCGAACAGCGCCGCCACGCACAGGCGGACGAGGTCGGTCTTGGCCCAGGGCGCGAGCGTCGTGTGCGCCCAGACGGAAAGGCGGCTCGGCTGCTTGCCGGCGGCCGCGGCTGCCTCGGCCTTCTTGCGCTTGGCTTCCGCGCGGGCCTCGCGACGCTCGCGGTGCTTGGCGGTCCACTTGGACATGGACTTGGGCGCCTTGGGCCAGTGCGGCCTGGTGCCCCTGGGGGCGTAGGCGCCCACGAAGTCGCGCACCGTGCGCAGGAACGTCTTGCCGTTCTCGCGGTGCAGCGTGCCCATCACGCACACGAAGACGCTCGCCGCCAGCAGGAACGGGGCGAGCGGGCTTCCCTTGTAGTAGCCCATGAGGCAGAACACGCCCAGGACGATGGGAAGTATTGCATAGGAGAGGGCCCAGACATAGGTACTGATGGAGAGCCTCCGGTACCCCTCCGTGGCACTTAGACGCCGCCAGCGTATGCACATGTAGACCACTGCGATGGCCGTTGCGAACGAAACCACCGCAAATAGAACGCTCGATGCTGACATAATTCTCCTAGTCGACAGTAAACATACAGGCTGAAGTATACGAGCGGGTAGTTTAAGGTTCGCATGAAGCGCTAATATCAACAGACAAACGATACGAAACTGGGTGTCAGCTATGTGGGCACGTTCTTCTCGCCCGCCGGCGCACGCGCATCTGGGAACGGGGGATATACAAATGAGTGCGGATGTGTATGGTCAGAGGCTGCACGCCGGCCCGCGCGGGAGGGCGTCGGTCGCGCCCGCTGCACCGGAGGACTCGACGGCTATGGCGGACACGACGGCTTCGGCGCCCCAGCCGAGCCCCGCTGCCCCGCGCATCCGTGAGGGCTACGTGCCGTTTGCCGGCTACCGGACGTACTACCGGATCGTGGGGGAGTGCGAGCCGGGCAAGCTCCCGCTGCTTGCCATACACGGCGGCCCCGGCGCGGCGCACTATTAAATAACCTCGCTCGACGGCATAGCGGAGAAGTACGGGCGCGCCGTCATCTACTACGACGCCCTGGGCTGCGGAAAGTCGCCGTGCCCGCCGCTGTACGACAAGTGGAGCGCGGAGTTTGCGGAGGAGCTCGTCTGCGTGCGCGAGGCGCTGGGGCTCGAGCACGTGCACCTGCTGGGGCAGTCGTGGGGCGGCATGCTCGCGATGCAGTATGCGACCCACCTGCCGGCGGGCGTCGCGAGCATGGTCGTGGCGTCGGGTCCGGCGTCGCTCGACCTGTGGCTGGACGAGGCGATCCGCCTGCGCAGCTACCTGCCGAAGGACATGCGAGAGGCGCTTGAGCAGGCCGACCGCGACGGCGACTACACGCGCCCCGAGGTGATCGCGGCCTCCAACGAGTATTACCGCCGCCATGTGCAGAAACAGCTCGACAGCGAGCTCGACCCCAAGTACGTGCGCCCCGCGGACGAGCCCGGCGACGAGCTCTACCACTTCATGCAGGGCAAGAGCGAGTTCGTGGTGACGGGCAAGCTCAGCCACTGGGACATCACGGACGACCTGTACAAGATCGAGATTCCCACGCTTTACACCTCCGGCGGTGCGGACGAGTGCACGCCCTACATCGCCAAGCAGGTGGTCGACCGCATCCCCAACTGCGAGTGGGAGCTCTTCAAGGGCGCGACCCACAACGCGCACGTCGAGTGCAAGGACGAGTACAACGCGCGCGTGGAGCGCTTCCTGGAACAGCATGAGTAGGAGCGCCCGGCGGGAGCCGCCGGCTCTCCAGGGCTCTGGCGTTCTTGAAGCCGCGCGTACGCTAGCGCACAGAACCAAACGTTCCTGACGGCATCGGGCATGGGGCGGCGGGTTCTGTACACAGGCGTCTCCCGCGTCGGGACCGGCTCGCACAGAACCTGGCGTTTCTTGCCGCATCGCGCAACGATCCACGGGTTCTGTGCCACCCTGGCCAGGCTGTCGCCAGGCCCCGAGGGTTCTGTACCAACGCCTTGCAAGGATGCGGGAGTTCTGTACCAGGCCCAATGATTAAGGAACGTATGATCGCAGGTGGGGAGTCCACCCCGATTAGCCCCGCGGCCGCCGACTGGCACACAACCCAGCCGAATCGGCATCGGCCCCTGCCAGCCCGCACAGAACCATCCGTTCCTTGCAAGGTGCCGACGCCTGGGGCGGGTTCTGTGTGCAGGCCTCCGAGGAGGGCGTACAGAACCAGGGGATCCTTGCCGCGTGACGCAACGAGCCAAGGGTTCTGTGCCGCCTGGGAGGTTCCGCCTCCAGAAGGGGGCGGTTCTGTACCACCGCTCTGCAAGCTCATTGGGGTTCTGTGCCAGGGCTCGCGGCGGAGGGAAGCGTTTCAGCAGTTGGCGGATCGTGGGTGAAGCCAGCGGGCCAAGCCATTGGCACAGAACTCGTCCAAGACGGCATTGGGCCCCCGAAGCACACAGAACCCCGCGATCCTTGCGGGGCCGCGTGGGAAGCAGGAGGTTCTGTACCAGGGACACTGGCGCCTCCGCACAGAACCCTGGGTTCCTTGCCAACTCTTGCAAGGTCCGAAGGGTTCTGTGCCGCCTGGGATGGCGCGCATCCAGAATGATGGGGTTCTGTACCGCGTTATCGCAACGAAACCAGGGTTCTGTGCCAGGGCGGAATGGCCTGGCCATAAGGATCCGCAGGTAGACCGTCCGCACGGGGTGCCGCGGCATCCGGTGACTGGTACAGAACCCGGCGGAGTCGGTGCCCCATGCCCCAGACGCGCACAGAACCCCGACCTTCCTCCGTGGCTTTGCAACAAGCCAAGGGTTCTGTGCCAGATACCCCGTGCCGCATGCCCGGCGCCACAGTCGGCGCCGGGCGTACACACGCATCCGCGCCACAGACGGAAATGGCGCGCGGCCCCCACCGGAAGCCACGCGCCATGCTCGCAACTATGTCAACCCAACGGCACCAACGGCGCCTAGTCTAGCTGCAGGAACGCCTTATACCCGCGGTACGCCTCGTACACGTCGGCCTTGCTCGTGGCCTCCCACGGCGAGTGCATCGACAGCACCGGTACGCCGCAGTCGATCACGTCCATGCCGTACTTCGCCAGGATGTAGGCGATGGTCCCGCCGCCGCCCGCGTCGACCTTGCCCAGCTCGGCGGTCTGGAAGTGCACGCCCGCGTCATCCATGCAGCGGCGGATCAGCGCCACGTACTCGGCGTTGGCGTCGTTGGAGCCCGCCTTGCCGCGGCTGCCCGTGTACTTGTTGAACGTGAGGCCGTGCCCCAGGTAGCAGGAGTTCTTCGGTTCGAAGACTGATGCGTAGCTGGGGTCGTACGCCGCGCTCACGTCGGAGCTCAGCATGCGCGACCTGCGCAGGCAGCGCCTCAGCGCAAGCTCGCCGCCCTCGCCGGCCAGCTCCATGACCTCGGCGATCGCGTCCTCAAAGAACCTGCTGGTCATGCCCGTGGCGCCCACGGAGCCAATCTCCTCCTTGTCCACCAGGATCGTGACGGCCGTGCGCCGCGGCGCCTCGCACTCGAGCTGCGCCACGAGGCTGGGGTAGGCGCACGAGCTGTCGTCCTGCCCGTAGCCCAGGATGAGCGAGCGGTCAAAGCCCAGGTCGCGCGCGGGGCCGGCCGGCACGACCTCGAGCTCCGCGGAGAGGAAGTCCTCCTCGTCGATGCCCAGCTCGCGGGCGAGAAGATCGAGCACTGCCGCCTTCACGGCCGTCTTTGCGCCTGGCTTTCCCTCGGCAGCGCCGCCCTTCTCGGCGGCATCCGCGTTCTTGGCGTCCTCGTCCACCTTGATGGGGCGGTTGCCCACGATCACGTCGAGCAGCTCGCCCTCGATCACGTCGGCGGCCGTCTTGGCCAGCTGCTCCTTGGAGAGGTGAATCAGCAGGTCAGACACGCAGAACACGGGGTCGTCCGGCGCCTCGCCCACGCACACGTTCACGGTGGTGCCGTCCTTCTTGCAGATGACGCCGTGGATCGCCAGCGGGATCGTGACCCACTGGTACTTCTTGATGCCGCCGTAGTAGTGCGTGTCCAGCGTGGCGAGCTCGCTCTTCTCTTCCAGCGGGTTCTGCTTCACGTCCAGGCGCGGCGAGTCGATGTGCGCGCCCAGGATGTTGAGCCCACGCTCGAGCGGCTCGGTGCCCAGCTCGATCAGGAGCAGGCCCTTGTCGTGGTTGGAGCAGTAGATCCTGTCACCTGGCTTTAGCGCCGTGCCCTGCGCCACGAGCTTTGCCAAGTCGCGGTAGCCGGCCTCGCGCGCCAGCGCCACGGCGGCCGAGCAGAACTCGCGCTCCGTCTTGTTTGCGCTGATGAAGCCCTTGTAGCCGTCGCAGATGCGCGTCAGGTCGTCCAGCTGCGCGTCCGTATAGTCGAGCCATGCGTTGGGTCGTTCCATGTTGCGTCCTTTCAAGTCGCGGGCGAGAAGAGCTAGTTCGTGCTCGAGGTCGTGCTCGTGGTGCCGGTTGTCTTGGCGGAGCTGCCGCTCGTGCCGGTGCCGGAGTTGGACGACGTGTCGGAGGTGCCGTTGCTGGTGCCGCTGTTGGAGCTCGAGGAGCTGCCGTTCCCGCTCGTGCTGCCGCTATCGGTGGAGCCGGAGTCGCTGGTGCCGGAGCCGGAGTTGGAGCTGGAGCTCGAGCCGGACCCGGAGCCGCTCGTGGAGCTGCTGGTGCCGGAGCCGCTGCCGCTCGTGGAGCTGGACGTGCCGCTGCCGCTGGTGGAGGAGGTGCCGCCCTGGCTGGTGGAGTCGCTCGTGCCGGAGGTGCTGCCGGACGACTTGGAGCCGCCCTTCTCGTCCTTCTTCTGGTCGCTCGAGCCGGACTTGGAGCCGGAGTCGGAACTCTTCTGGTTGTCTGCCGTGGTGTCGGTCTGGTTGGCGTCCGTGGTCTGCGTCTGCGTCGTGGTGGCGGTCGTGGTGGGGCCGATGCCCTGGCCCGCCGTCGCGAGGTTCACGATGAGCGCGTACACCAGCACGGCGGCAATGGCCGCGGCCGCCAGAACGATGGCGGTGCGGCGCTTGACGACCTTGTCGTGCCTGGTCTGGGCCGCGTTGCGCATGCTCTGCGGCGCGATGGGCGTGCCGGAGTCCGCGACGCCCTCCGTCTGGGCCGCGTCGTCAAGCGAGAAGGGCGTGGCCCACGCCTGCGTGGTGCCCGCGTCGGAGCGCAGGTTCTGCGTGCGGGCGTCCGCCCCGTCCGAGGGCGCGTCGTTGGAGAGTCCCTTGAGCTTCTCTGCGGACGCGCTCAGCATGCCCTTGTACACCTGCGACGCGATGGTCGTCGCGGCGGCGGCCACGCCCACGCCTATGATCGAGCCCGCGAGGCCGATCTTGGACTGCAGCGCAAAGGACGTGACGGCCGCGAGCGCGCTCGCGATGACCGCCGAGCCCGAGAACTCGGACATGATGCCCTTCTTGCCCTCTTGCGGCTGGCTGCCGTCGCCCTGGCCCTGCGCCGCGGGCGCCACCTGCGTGCGGTCCGCCTGGTAGGCGTCGCGGTACGCATCGCGCGGGCTGACGGTGGTCCTGCCTGCCACATAGCTTTGCTGGTTGCCCCGGCTACCCTGGCCACCCCGACTGCCCTGCGCCTGCGTCTGGTAGCCGCTTGGCTGATACGCGCCGCCTGCCTGGGCGCCGCCGGCCTGGTAGGCGCCCCTGGGCTGCACGGTCGTCTTGTCCGTCGAGGCCGCGTCGTACTGGCGATTCATCTGGTCGAAAGCCACTGCGAAAGACCAACCCTTCCTGTGTTCGGCCCCGCCCCCCGCGGAGCCGCGCGCCGCGCGTGGCGGCGCCCCTCCAGAATTGCTTACCCGACTATAGGCATCGGCTTCCGCGGCGGCGCATCTTCATGAAGTCAATGTAAGCCACAAGGCAAGCCACAAGCGACGGCACGGGCAAGCCGCAAGTGGCGGCACGGGCGACGGGGGAGGGGGCCGTCCTTCTCGCCCGACGTGGCGCGGCGGTCGGCAAATGCATTCGAATTGGGGACAAGTGGACGAGAAGGGCAAAATTCCGCATAAGCGTCCGACTCGGCTTATAAACGGAATGTTTCGCGGTAATATATCTGAAGTGAGAACGTCCATCACGTCAAATGGAGGTACACATGCTCGTTAACGCTGCTCACATGCTTCAGGCGGCAAAGGCTGGCCACTACGGAATCGCAGCCTTCAACACCAACGACCTCGAGTGGACCCGCTCCATCCTCACCGCGGCCGAGGAGACCCAGTCCCCGGTCATCATCCAGTGCACCTCTGGCGCAGCCAAGTGGCAGAAGGGCTTCAAGACCGTCGCCGACGTCGTGAACGACATGCTCGTCTCCATGAACATTACCGTCCCCGTCGCCCTGCACCTCGATCACGGCTCCTATGAGGACTGCTTCAAGTGCATCGACGCCGGCTTCACCTCCATCATGTACGACGGCTCCCACGAGGCCGAGTTCCAGACCAACATCGACCACACCAAGGAGCTCGTGAAGCTCGCCCACTCCAAGGGCCTGTCCATCGAGGCCGAGGTCGGCGGCATCGGCGGCACCGAGGACGGCGTGACCGCCGAGGGCGAGCTGGCCGATCCCGACCAGTGCGCCGCCATCGCGGACCTGGGCGTCGACTTCCTGGCCTGCGGCATCGGCAACATCCACGGCCCCTATCCTGCAAACTGGAAGGGCCTGAACTTCGACCGTCTGGCCGCCATCCAGGCCAAGACCGGCGACCTGCCGCTCGTCCTCCACGGTGGCTCCGGCATCCCCAAGGAGCAGGTGCTCAAGGCCGTCAACCTCGGCGTCGCCAAGATCAACATCAACACCGAGCTGCAGCTTGCCTTCCACTCCGCGATGCGCAAGTACGTCGAGAGCGGCAAGGACCTCGAGGGCAAGAACTACGATCCTCGCAAGTTCCTGAAGCCGGGCTTCGACGCCATCGTCGACACCGCCGAGGGCCTCATCAAGGACTTCGGCTCCGACGGCAAGGGCTGGGCATAGGCCTTACCTCCCGTCTGGGGTTCAATGGGGAGAAGATCTTCTCCCTTGCTTTAGGGCGTTTGAGGGGCTGGCCGCCTGGCTGGCCCCTTTCTTGTGCCGCGGGGTAGCGGCAGCGTCTGCCGGATGGGCCTGCCGTGGGGCCGCGCACCGACCGCGTACCGAAACTGCGGTACGCGGGCCGCATGCGTGCGGGGCATTGGGCCATACTTCTGTAAAGTACCCTGAAAGGTTGCCGCGCCGTCGCGCTTGGTCGCGACGCTGGCGCATGGCACGTGGGGAGGCCGAGATGTTCTGTCCCAACTGCGGCAGCGAGCTGCCAGACGACTCGAAGTTCTGCACCCAGTGCGGGTTCGACCTGAGCGAGGCCCGTGCGCGGGCGAACGGCGCGCCTGCCGACGGCGCCGTGGGAGGCGACGCCGGGGCGGGTCCCGTGCCGCCGACCAGCGGGGAGGCGCCCGAGGCTGCGACCGGCGATGGCGACGGGGACGGCGGAAGGCCGAAGGGCAAGGTTCCCAAGTGGCTGGTCGTGATGGCGATCGTGCTGGCCGTCGTGGTGGCCGGCCTGGCGGCGTACGCGATCACCACGTCCGTCACGGGGAGGGGCCAGACCTCGGCGCAGAAGGTCGTCAAGAAGCCGACGGACACGAAGGGCAAGTCTGGCGCGTCCTCGAAAGATTCCGGCAAGAGCGATGCCAGCGGGTCGGGAGATGGTGGCTCCAGCGCCACGACGAGCAAGGACAACGGGACCTCGACCAACAACAACGGGACAAGTAGCTCGAACGGCGGGTCGGCCACCACGAACGATTCCGCCTACGTGGTGGAGGCGGAGCACTTCAGGTGCACCCTGCCTTCCTACTGGCGTGACAAGGTGGACGTCGTGAAGAGCGATGACGGTCTTATCGTCTTCGCCAAGGGGTACGAGAACACCTCCGCGTGGTACAAGGAAGAGCTGGCGGAACTGCATTATATGGATGGCACGGAGCCGGACGTCGCCGGAGACATCGGCTACGCCATGATGTACAGCCAGGCGATAGGCGACCATCACGTGGAGGTCTGGGTTCCCAATTGGCCGTGGCTCGTGGCGGACGCCAACGCGAACGGCAGCCTGGACAGCTATGGGGTCCCCACGGAGGGGCTGAGGACGTTGATCGACCTTTCCACGGGCGGCAAGATCGGTTATGACCAGGTGCTGCAGCTGGGCGAGGATGACGAGCGCGTCTCCATGGCGTGCTACGACTTCATCAGCAGCCAGGCCTGGGACGTTCAGGCAGTGGGAGAGTAGGGGTTGTGGCAACTGGGCTTGCTGCCGCCCGCGATTGCTGATCGAGGGGTGCGGCTTGAGGTCAATCGCCCCTCGGCTGGCTGCCTGTAGAAAGAGTTTCCGCCCACGTTGTACGCGACCAGGGTTTGAGTGTACTTTGACGGACAAAATCCAAGCCGCGAGGCTCGATTTGGGCAATCGATGGTAGCTCACTCGTTGGCGTGTGGTACGAAAGGCTTGCTGTTCGGACTGAACGGCGATCATCCCGCTTCGACTCGGAGACTGTGACGGGAAAAGTACACTCAAACCCCTCCTAGTCGCATGAGGTCCGGAAATTCTTGTCAGGCGGATGTTCAGGGTCGATCTAATCCGTACGACTTCCGATGGAAAAAGGGGTCGCCATGCCGTGTGACATGGCGACCCCTGCTGGTACGTCGCTTTTGTGGGCGTGGTCGCGGCGCGCTAGTGCGTGGGATTGGCGCGGTCCTCCGCCGTACCGCCCGCGCGCTCGTGCATCTGGTCCACTATGTCCTGGAGCGTCTTGCTGTCCAGGTACGATGCAGTGACCTTGCCGAGGTCGCGCCACATCGTGACCGTGGGGCAGGTCTCGAACTGCGGGCAGATGTGGTCGTTGGTGCAGTCCAGGCAGTCGACCGGGGCCAGGGAGCCCTCGGCGGCACGAAGAATCGCACCCAGCGTGTACTCGCGCGGCTCGCGGGTGAGCCGGTAGCCGCCGCCCTTGCCGCGCAGGCTCTCGACGAAGCCCGCCTTGTGCATGAGCGAGACGACCTGCTCCAGGTACTTGCGCGAGATGCCCTGGCGCTTGGCGACGTCGCCGAGCGAGACCCATCCGGGATGCGTGGCCAGGTCGCCCATGATCCTGAGCGCGTAGCGCCCCTTCGTGGAGAACATGGAAGCCATGGCGCCTACTCCTCGTCGTGAGTGTGGGGAGGCATCGTGCAGCTGGCGGTCGCGGTGGCACCGGGCTCGCTCGAACCGTTCTCGAGCATCTCCTCGAGGGTGCGCCAGGCGAGCTCCGCGCACTTGACGCGCGCGGGCATGTGGCTCACGTCCTTGAGGGACGCGGCCTCGTCGAGGGCCGCGAGCTTGGAGTCGTCCGTCTCCTCGCCCCTGACCATGCGGCCGAAGAGCTTGCAGAGCTCGATGGCCTCCTGGGGGGTCTTGTCCACCATGAGGTCGCTCATCATGTCGGCGGACGCCTGGCTCACGGCGCAGCCGTGGCCCTGGTAGGCGGCCTCCTCGATGCGGCCGTCGTCCCCGATCTTGACGGAGAACGTGAGCTCGTCGCCGCAGGAGGGGTTGACGCCGTAGTGGGTGTAGGTGGGGTTGTCCATCTTGTACTTGTAGTCGGGGTGGGCGATGTGGTCCATGAACTGCGCGCTGTACAGGCTCGCGGGTGTGGAGCGGTCCATGCTACGCCTCCTTAGTGCCGACGGAGCCGCCGAAGATGGACCAGACCTTGTCCAGCCCCTCGACCAGGCGGTCGATGTCGGCCTTGTCGTTATAGAACGCGACGCTCGCGCGGCAGGTGGCGCGGTTCTCCACGTCGAGGTAGTTGAGCAGCGGCTGCGCGCAGTGGTGGCCGGCGCGGATGCAGACGTTGGACATGTCCAGGATCGAGGCCACGTCGTGCGGATGCACGCCGCGGACGTTGAACGCGACGGCGCTCACGTGCCTGCTGCCGTCCTTCGGGCCGATGACGTCCACGTAGGGGAGTGCGTTCAGGCGGTCAGTCAGGTAGGTGGCGAGCTCACGCTCGCGCGCCTCGAGCGAGGCCATGCCCTTCTCCGCGAGGTAGTCGATGGCGGCCTTGGTCGCGAAGGAGCCGGCGGCGTCCTGCGTGCCCGCCTCGAACTTCTGCGGCACGGGCGCCCAGACGGCGTCGGTCTCGGTCACGGAGTCAATCATCTCGCCGCCCGTGAGGAACGGGGGCATGGCGTCGAGCACCTCGGACTTGCCCCACAGCACGCCGATGCCCATCGGGCCGCCCAGCTTGTGGCCCGAGAAGGCCATGAGGTCGCAGTCGAGGTCACGCACGTCGACGGGGATGTGGGGCACGGACTGCGCGCCGTCGACCACCATGTAGGCGCCCACCTCGTGCGCGCGCCGCGCGATGGCCTTGACGTCGTTCTGGACGCCGAGGACGTTGCTGACCTGCGTGACGGACACGATCTTGGTGTGCGGGCCGATCTTGGCGGCGACCTCCTCCGGGGTGATGCGGAAGTCGTCGTCCAGGCGCAGGTACGTGAGCTTGGCGCCGGTGGCGCGGCAGAGCTGCTGCCAGGGGATCAGGTTGGAGTGGTGCTCCATGATGCTGATGACGACCTCGTCGTCGGGGCCGAGCACGACCTTGGGGCCCAGCGTGCGCGCCACGAGGTTGAGCGACTCGGACGCGTTGCGCGTGAAGACGATCTGGTTGCCCTGGGGGTTGCCCTCCTGGTCCACCGCGCCGATGAAGCGCGCGATGGCCTTGCGAGCCTCGTCGATGGCCTCGGTCGCCTCGACGGAGAGGCGGTACAGGCCGCGCAGCGGGTTCGCGTTCATCGTGGTGTAGAACGTGCGCTCCGCGTCGAGCACGACCTCGGGGCGCTGCGCCGTCGCGGCGCTGTCCAGGAAGGTGAGGTCCGGGTTCTGCGCGAGCAGCGGGAAGTCCGCCTTGTAGGGGTTCTGCTCGATGTCGTTAAGCTGTTGGGTGGTTAGCATCAGTCCGCGCTCTCCTTCGTGGCCGTTGCGGTGGCTTGTGCGTCCGTGTCCTTCTCGCCCGTGTCTGCCTCAAGCACGAGGCCAAGGGTGTCGAGAAGGTCCTGGGCGACCTCGGCCCCAAGCACCTGCTGGGCGCGCTCGAACACGGCCCTGCGGGCCAGGGGATGGTCGGCCTCGATGAGGGCGTCGTCGAACAGCGCGCGGACGAACAGGTTGGTGGCCTCGTCGCGGGAGAGGCCACGGTCCATGAGGTAGTCGATCTGCTCGGGCTCGACGGAGCCGATCGTGGCGCCGTGGTTGCCCTGGACGTCGTCCTCGTCGCAGAGGATGACCGGCATCGTCTTGTTGACGACGCCGTTGCCGTTGACGAGCACGGTCTCGGCCTCGTTGCCCTTGGAGCCGGAGCCGCCGTGGATGAGGTCGATCGTGGCGCGCAGCGACTTGTGCGCGGAGTCGTTGAGGATGCCGTTCTCGTGCACCTCGGTGCGGCCGGCCTTGCCCGCCATGCGCACGACGTGGTTGATGTCGAGCGTCTGCTCGTGCTCGCCCAGGTAGTGGGTCTGCAGGTCGACGCGGCCGTTGTCGCCGGCGAGCGTCGCCGTGGTGCCGAGCGCCGTGACGCCCGCTCCCAGCAGGAACTGGCGGATGTCGATCGTGGCGCCCTCGTCCGCGCGGATGCCCACGGACTCGAGGTGCTGGTGCGCGTCCGCGGTGGCGACGACCTCCACGAGCGAGAGGTGCGCGCCCGTCTCGACGATGATCCTCACGAGCGCGGCGGACGTCTGCGGATCGGCGGAGGTGCCGTGGGCGACCACGACGACCGTGGCGCTCGCGCCCTGGCGGATGAGGACGCCCGCGTCCCGCACGGTGCCCGCGTCAGAGTCGACGTCCACGACGATGGGGGCATGGTTCTTCTCGCCCGCCCTCACCTCGACGTAGGTGGAGTCGGCGGCCTGGGAGGTGACCCAGTCGGTTACCTTTGGGCCCATGCCCGTCTCGACCTTGTCGAACAGGCGGGGAAGCGCGAAGTAGACGTCTCCCTTGCGCGAGAGCTTGGGGACGGTGAGCGTGATGTCGTTTGTCTTGAGGTAGTTCCAGGTCTGCGCGGGCGGCGTGTTGACGCGCTCGAGGGTGACCGTGGGCTCCTCGGCGGTGTAGCTTGCCATTAGCCGATCGCCCCTTCCATCTCGATCTTGATCAGGTTGTTCATCTCGACGGCGTACTCGAGCGGGAGCTCCTTGGAGACCGGGTCCGCGAAGCCGTTGACGACCATGGTCCTGGCCTCGGCCTCGGAGCAGCCGCGGCTCATGAGGTAGAGGATCGTGTCGTCCGAGATGCGGCCGATGGTGGCCTCGTGGCCGACCTGCGCCGTGTTGTTGCGGATGTCCATCTGGGGGATGGTGTCGGAGCGGCTGATGTCGTCGAGCATGAGCGATGAGCAGCTGACCGTGGCGCGGGCGTTTGTGGCGTCCTTGCCGACGAAGACCGACGAGCGGAACGTGTTGACGCCACCGTCCTTGCTGATGGACTTGGCGTCCGCGGAGACGTTGGTGTCCTTGCCGAGCAGGATGAACTTGCAGCCCGTGTCGAGGTCCTGCGTGGCGCCGGAGAACGTGATGCCCGTGTACTCGCAGCTCGCGCGGTCACCCTTGAGGATTGTGGTGGGGTAGAGGTAGCTGACGTGGCTGCCGAAGCTGCCCGAGACCCACTCCATCTTGGAGTCGGCGCCGACCGTGGCGCGCTTGGTGTTGAGGTTGTACATGTTCTTGGACCAGTTCTCGATCGTGGAGTAGCGCAGGCGCGCGTGGTCCTTTACGAAGAGCTCCACGGCGCCGGCGTGGAGGTTGGCCTCGTAGTACTTGGGGGCGGAACAGCCCTCGATGAAGTGCAGGTCGGCGCCCGGCTCGACGATGATGAGCGTGTGCTCGAACTGGCCGGCGCCCTGCGCGTTGAGGCGGAAGTAGCTCTGGAGCGGGTAGTCGAGGTGCACGCCCTCTGGCACGTAGACGAACGAGCCGCCCGACCACACCGCGTAGTGCAGCGCCGCAAACTTGTGGTCCGTGGGCGGGATGAGCGTGCCGAAGTACTCGCGCACGACGGGCTCCCACTTGGGGTCGTGGATGGCGTCCTCGATCGTGGTGTAGACGACGCCCTGCTTGGCGACCTCCTCGCGCATGTTGTGGTAGACGATCTCGGAGTCGTACTGGGCGCCGACGCCGGCGAGGCTCTCGCGCTCGGCCTCGGGGATGCCGAGGCGCTCGAACGTGTCCTTGATGTCCTTGGGGACGTCGTTCCAGTCCTTCGCCTGCTTGGTCTTGGGGCTCACGTACGTGGAGATGTGGTCCATGTCGAGGCCCGCGATGCTGGGACCCCAGTTGGGGGCCATCTGCTTGTCCTGGTAGATCTCGAGTGCCTTAAGGCGCAGGTCGAGCATCCACTTGGGCTCGTCCTTCTTGGCGCTGATGGCGCGGACGATGTCGGGCGTGAGTCCGTCGGCGTAGCGCTCGTAGCCCTCCTCCGACTTCACGAAGTCATAGAGGGAGCGGTCGACGTCCTCGACCTGGGTCCTCTTGCTCTTCTCGGCCATCGCTACGCCTCTGCCTTCTGGGCGGCCGCGCCGTCCTGCTCGAAGCGCGCGAAGCCGTTCTGGTCGATGTCGTCGATCAGGGACGCGGGACCCTCGGCGACGAGGCGGCCCTTGACCATGACGTGGGTGCGGTCGACGTCGAGCTTCTCGAGGATGCGCGTGTTGTGCGTGATCATGAGGAGCGCGCCGTCGCACTCGCTGCGGTAGGCCTCGATGCCGCGGCTGACGACGGAGAGCGCGTCGACGTCGAGCCCGGAGTCGGTCTCGTCGAGGATGGCCAGCTTGGGCCTGAGGAGCAGAAGCTGGAGCATCTCGACCTTCTTCTTCTCGCCGCCGGAGAAGCCGACGTTGAGCTCGCGGGTGAGGAAGCCCTGGTCCATGTCGAGTTGGTCACAGATCTCGCCGACGCGCTGGCGGAACTTGCGCGCGGTCATCTTGAGCTCGGGGCGCAGCTGGGTGATGGTGCGCAGGAAGCTGTACAGGGGGACGCCGGGGACCTCGACGGGCGCCTGGTAGGAGAGGAAGATTCCCGCGAGCGAGCGCTTGTCGGGGGTGAGGTCCGTCACGTCCTGGCCGTCGAATGCGATGGTGCCGCCGGTGACCTTGTACACGGGGTCGCCCATGATGACGTGGCCGAGCGTGGACTTGCCCGCGCCGTTGGGGCCCATGAGGACGTGGGTCTCGCCTGCGCCCACGGAAAGGTTTATGTCATGGAGGATGGGTTTCTCCTCCGTGCCTGCCGAAAGACCGGAGATGTTGAGTAGCTGTGACATGGCGCCTCTCTCTTTACCGGGGCCGGCGCCGACGCGTCGCGGTCCCTGGTCGCTCGTGCCGGGGTGGCAGCGCGTCCGGCGCGCCGCCCTGACGTAAATCCTACTTACGAAGGGGGATTTTACCCCGACATGTGTGATGTTTTCAATCTTCTGGGGAGGTTTTTCTGGCGTCACAGGCAATTCATAGTTGGGCGGTGGCAATTGGCGAGCGGGTGGCGTGGTGGGCGGGTGGGACGCACAGAACCCTGGTGACCTCGGAGGATGCCGCGACGTGACGCGGGTCCTGTGCGTTATGGCTGGGGGTCAGCACAGAACCGACTGCTGCTTACGGGATTCGGCGAGGCGGGTGGAGAGCTGTGCGGCAGGCGAACAAGGTCTGGCACAGATTGCGGCCAATGTGGCGGTATGCCGCAAGGAGCCTGGGGTGCTGTGCCGTTCGTGACGGGACGCTTCCGGTTGAAGAGGGTTCTGTACCACGCGGGCGAAAGAATCGCACGGTTCTGTGCGGGGCAAGATCGTTCGAAAACGTATGACCGCAGGTAAAGCTAGTGTTTAAGCGATCTCGGGAGGTCCTGGTTGGTACAGGACTCCGTCGACTTGGTTGCGGCGTTCCTCACTTGGCACAGAAGCCGCATGACCTTGCGTGGTGGCGTGATGCAAGGGATGTCCTGTGCGGGCTTGCTTGCGTGTCTGGCACAGAACCGGCACGAGCTTGCGAGATGTGGTGATGTGGTATGAGGTCTGTGCAAGGGTGACCTTAGGGCCGGTACATATCCATGTCGGTGTTCCTAGATGCGGCAAAGAGTCTGGGGAACTGTGCCATTCGTAGCTGCGCTTCCGGCTGGAGGGGGTTCTGTACCACGCAAGTGGGAGGATCGTGGGGTTCCGTGCAGGTTGCGATCGTTCGAAAACATATAGTTGCAGGTAATGACTGGCATGAAGACCGGGACGGGATTCCCGGTTGGCACAGAACCCCGTCCATCTGGCGTCAGCACATCCCATCGGGCACAGGAGCCCCATGACCTTGCGTCGTTTCGTGGGGTGGAGGGGGTTCTGTTCGGCGTAATCGGAGGAAGCTGGCACAGAATCCAAGGATCCTCATGGTCGCGTAAGCCCGTTGGGGTTCTGTGCCTACCGTGCTGACGGTGGCGTGGCCGGTTGGCTGGGCGTCGCAGGTCGTGCCGCTAAACCATGGCCGCAGCCTGCTGTGTTATGGGCATGAAAATGCGCACCGGCCGTGGCTGGCGCGCTGAAGCCTGACGATGTTCGTTTGTGCCGGGCCAGGCCGTGGTCGTGCTTCGGCGACGGCGGGGCGGCCTGGGCGTCAGCCGACTTGGCCTGCGAGTTCCGCGGGCAACGCCCAGGAGGGCTTCTCCCACGTGACGCTCCCGTCCGGCGCGATCTGCGAGGGGTGGGGGAGGATGCGGTTCAGCAGGTCGTTGCGGCGCTCGCGGATTCGCTGCGTCCCCTTCCTCAGGCGGTAGCCGATCTCGTGGGCAATGTCGCCGACGAGCTGGTTCCGCAGCTCGCTTCTGACGATCTGGGTGATCGTGACGTCTACCACGGGGCAGCCCGCCCTCTTGAGCAGGAGCTCGCGCGTGATGTCCCGCGCGACGTCCTTGTGATAGGCGCGCCCCAGGTACTCTATGGCGACGCCGCCGGGCTTGCCGGCGCGCCGGTAGAAGAGGTCCACCAAGAAGTGGCCCGTGCCTGCCGCTGCCGCAACGTCCTTGGGAAGCTCGACGCGATGGTTGAGCTGCGGCCTGGGCAGGCCGTAGCCGCCACGGCGTCTGCTCATGGAGAGGAGCATCGCCGTCGTGGTCTCCATGGGTGACCGCGCGAGGTCGTGCGCGCACGCCAGGGCCCGCCGCGCCTTCGTCACGTTCCTCGTCCCGCGAAGCTTTGCCAGGAAGTCGCCGATCCGCTCGATCGAGGTGAGCGGCTGCCGGTCCACGAAGCCCCGCGCGTCCGCGCTGGGGAAGTATCCGCCGCACAGGCTGCTCGCGAGCTGTGCCAGCTCGATCACGTCCAGGTACTCCGCCATCTGCAGGTACGCCAACTCCGGGGACGCGACGGCCACCCCGTCGCAGAGGCTCAGCAGCGCGCCCTCCGGAAGCGCGCGGGACCAGGCGTGCGGGTAGGCGAGCCTCGTCCTGCGCCGGTTGGAGCCCGGGCGGACCAGGATGTCGATGGCCCCGGTACCGGCGACGTCCCATCCCAGTGCCTTGGCGATCTCGGGCAGCCGGTCCGCGAGCTCGCGGCGCGTGCCCAGCCCAACGGCGCCGCGGCATGCGCCAAGCGGCGCGCGCAGCCGTGGGCTGCACAGGATCCATAGGGCCGTGGTATGTGATATCAGCACCGTCATTGCCACATCGTGGCACGCCCGGCTTGCACCTGGATCGCGCATGCCTTGCCCCAGCCTTTTGCGTGCGTCGCGTCCGCCCGCATCCGTGTCCTAGGTGCAGGCACCGCCGCCGGGCGAGAAGGACCGCCCATCAATCCCGCATCCAGCTTCCCAACTGCGGTCCATCCCTTCTCCACACACCAGCCGCGTCTGCTACGATTGACCCCACGGGATTCGCTGGTACGAGGGATTCGCCGGCGCAGGGGGCGCCGTGTCCCCGTGGGCACGGGGCGTCGCATCCCCACGGGCCCGGCGACGGGGCCAGTTGCCGCGGCGGCGCCGCATCCGCGCCGCATGCGCCGCTCGCGCGAGAGGGAGAAGGACATCGTGAGCACTTGGCAGTCGTTCGGCAGGTTCATCGGGGCGCACATGGCGCCAATAGCCATCGGCTGCGTCGTGGCCGCGTGCGCCTTCCCGGCGCAGCTGTCGTACCTGGCCCCCGCAGTGCCGTGGCTGTTCGCGCTCGTGTCGTTCCAGGGGGCGCTCACCAACGGACTGCGCAACCTGGGCCACGCCGTGCGCCACCCGTTGCCCATGGTCGCGACCATCGTCGTGGCGTCAGTCGTGATGCCGGTTGTCGCGTTCGTGCTGGCAGAGGCCCTGTTTGGGGGCAGCCCCAACCTCGTGACGGGCCTCGTGCTCGAGTACAGCGTCCCCGTCGCGGCCATATCCACCATGTGGGTCGCCATGTACGCCGGGGACGTGGCCCAGGGCCTCGCCACGCTCATGGTGTCGTCGCTCCTGGCGCCGGTGACCATCCCGGCCACGCTCCAGATTCTGCTGGGCCACGCCGTGCGCGTCGACGCGGGTCCCATGATGCTCTCGGTCGTGCTGACCGTCGCGCTGCCGGCCCTGTGCGGCATGCTGCTCAACGACCTCACCCGCGGCTGGGCGGGCTCGTCCCTCTCGCCCGCCGTCATGCCGGCGGCGCGCGTGGCCATCGTGCTCGTGATCGCGTCCAACGCCACGGGGGCCGCGCCGTACCTCACGCACCTGACGCCGCAGCTTGTGGGCGTGCTCGCGTTCATCCTCGTGTTCGCGTCCACGGGGTACCTCGCGGGGCTCGCGCTGGCGCGGCGCATGGGGGAGGGCGTGCCGCAGACCGTCACCATGGTGTTCCAGTGCGGGATGCGAAACATCTCGTGCGGGGCGGTCATCGCGGCGCAGTTCTTTCCCGCGCAGGTCATGTTTCCCGTGGTGGCGGGCACGCTCTTCCAGCAGGTGCTCGCGGCCACGTACGGCAAGCTTATGGGCCGCCTGCTCGGCGTGGCCCCGGACGCCCCGGTGCGGTCATGACGGCGGGTAAGAAGGGCGCGGCCTCCCGCTCGGAGGCGTCCCGCGACGCGGCCCGCATCGTGGCGGCGAGCTTCTTCATGCAGCTCGGCTTCCAGGCCACGTACTTCGTGGGGATCATCGGGTGCGCCACGTACGTGCTCGGCGCGGACGCGTTCGCCGTGTCGGGCATGGTGCTCGTCCTCAACCTGGCGCTCGTGGTCGCGGGGCTCGCGGCGGGCCCGCTGGTGGACGCCGTGGGACCGCAGAGGACGCTGTCCTTCTCGCTCGCGCTCATGTCCGCGGCGGGCCTGGCGGGTTGGCTCCTGCCCGTGAGCTACCCGCTCCTGTACGCGGTCGCGGCGCTGCAGGGCGCGCTCTTTGGCCTGGCCACCACGGCCATGGACGCGTACCCGCGCTTCGTGTCCGCCGACGAGGCGTTCCTGCTGCGCGCCAACAGCCTCGTGAGCTCGGCCGCGAGCGTGGCCGTCATCGCGGGGCCGGCGCTGGGCGCGCTCATCGTGTCCGCGTTCCCCACGCAGGCGGACTTCGCGGTGCTCGCGTTCGCGCCGCTGCCGGCGCTGGCGCTCGTGCGCGCCACGGGCGAGAAGATCGTGCCCTCCCGCCCGGAGTCCGCCGCGGGCGGCGGCCGGGGCTTTGCCGCGTCGCTTGTGGAGGGCGTGCGCGTCACGTTTGTGGACGGCAGCCTCAGGCTGCTCTTTTTGGTGGGCTTCCTGGGGTTCTTCGCGTACGGCGCGTTCGACTCGCTCGAGTCGCTCTTCTACCGCGACGTGCTGCACGCGGGCGCGCAGTGGATGGGCTGGCTCTCGTCCATCGCGGGAGTGGGCGGCACGGTGGGGTCGCTTCTGGCCATGCGCGTGCCCACCAGGCGGCTTAACGTCACCACGCTCTCGCTCATGCTGCTGGTCACGGGCGTGGGCTCCATGATCTACGTGGGCACGGGCTCCATCGCGTGGGCGTGCGCGGGACAGCTGGTCACGGGCCTGGGCTTTGGCGCCATGGGGCCCATCCGCACCACGCTCACGCAGCGCTACGCCAGCTTCGAGCAGGTGGGCCGCGTCATATCCGTCATGCGCGTCGGCATGAACAGCGCCGGCGTGCTGCCGCTTCTGGTGGCGCCCTTCCTGGCAGACGCCTTCGGCGTGCAGGCCGTGCTCTTCTCGGCGTCCACGCTCGTGGCGCTCATCGCGGTGGGCTTCGTGGTGGGCACGAGCCGCGGCCGTGGCAGCGGGCCGGACGGCGGCGGCTCCCGCGGCGGTGGGTCGGACGGCGCATCCCGCGGCGGCCGCGCGTAGCCCGTCGCGCCCGGCAACGTAACGGTGCGGTTGCGCGCGGGGCGGCGCGGCCACCCGCGCGGGCCGCGTTTGCGTATGATGGGTCGCATGCAAACCGCAAGCAAGCCGCAAGGAGGGCTGCCATGGCACTGTCCCAGGACGACGTGGCGCAGATCGCGGACTACGCGCGCATAGCGCTCACGCCCTCGGAGCTCGAGCAGATGACGACGTACATGAACGAGGCCGTCGACCTTCTCGAACCAATCACCCACTATGACCTCGACGGCGTCGACCCAACGTTCCATCCCATCGGGGACCTGTCCAACGTGATGGGCGAGGACGTGGTGGACGACTCCGTCCGCGCGCTGCCCATCGACGTCGCGCTCAGGAACGCCGGCTCCACGCACGACCGCTACTTCCGCGTGCCCTCCATCCTGGGCGACTCCGAGGAGGACTTCTAATGGCTAGCCTCGACTCTCTCTCCGCGGCGCAGGTCGCCGCGGGCGTCGCGTCCGGCGACTTCTCGGCCACGGAGGTGGCCCAGGCCGCGCTCGACGCAATCGACTCGCGCGAGAAGGACGTCCAGGCCTTCCTGCAGGTTTCCGCGGACCTCGCGCTCGAGGCGGCCAGGCGCACGGACGCGCGCCGCGCGGCGGGGCAGGAGCTCGGCCCCCTTGCCGGCGTGCCCGTGGCCTTCAAGGACAACATGCACCTGGTCGGCACGCGCACCACCTGCGCATCCAAGATGCTCGCCAACTACGACTCCGTGTTCACGGCCACGTGCGTGCAGCGCCTGCTGGACGCCGGCGCCACGCCCGTGGGAAAGACCAACATGGACGAGTTCGCCTTTGGCAGCACCACGGAGTCGTCCGCGTTCCACCGCACCAACAACCCGTGGGACACCGGCCGCGTGCCCGGCGGCTCCTCGGGCGGCTCGGCGGCCGCCGTCGCCGCGGGCGAGGCCACGATCGCGCTCGGGTCCGACACGGGCGGGTCGATCCGCCAGCCGGCCAGCTTCTGCGGCGTCGTGGGCATGAAGCCCACCTACGGCGCGGTCAGCCGCTACGGCGTGGTCGCGTTTGGCTCGTCGCTCGACCAGGTGGGGCCCTTCGGCCGCAGGGTCGAGGACGTCGCCCTGGCCATGAACGCCCTCACGGCCGAGGGGGCCGATCCTCTCGACAGTACCTCGCAGGACTGCGCGGTGGACTTCCTGGAGCACCTGGACGACCCGGTCGAGGGCCTCACGGTGGGCGTGGTGCCGCAGCTCATGGAGGCCAAGGGCCTCTCGCAGGAGGTGCGCGACGCCCTCACGGCAGCCGTGGCCTCGCTCGCGTCGCAGGGCGCGCGCGTGGTCGAGGTCGAGCTTCCCAACATCCAGTCGGCCATCGCGGCCTACTACGTGATCGCCCCGTGCGAGGCCTTCAGCAACCTCGCGCGCTTCGACGGCGTGCGCTACGGCTACCAGGAGCCCGACTGCCAGACGCTGGCCGAGCAGACGTCGCTCAGCCGCGCGCACGGCTTTGGCGAGGAGGCCAAGCGCCGCCAGATGCTTGGCGCGTACCTGCTCTCCAGCGGCGTGTACGAGAAGTACTACTATCCCGCGCAGCAGGTCCGCACCCTCATCACGCAGGACTACGCCCGCGCGTACCAGAAGTGCGACGTCATCCTGCTGCCGAGCGCGCCCACCACGGCGTGGCGCTTTGGCGACGTGAGCGACCCCACGCAGATGTACGCGTCGGACATGTTCACCATCAGCAACAACATCTGCGGCAACGGCGGCATATCCGTCCCGCTGGGCCTGGCCACGCAGTCGCACATGCCCGTCTCCGCGCAGCTGCAGGGTCCCGCCTTCAGCGACCGCAAGCTGCTGCGCTTCGCCCGCGCTCTCGAGCGCGGCGTGGACCAGGGGCTGGGCCTGGGCGGCGGCGCCCCCGTCGCGCCCGACTTTGCCGGAAGGGGAGGTGACCTGTAGTGAAGAAGCTCCAGGAGGTCCTGAAGGACTGGGAGGCCGTCATCGGCCTGGAGGTCCACACCGAGCTCACCGCGCTCGACACCAAGATGTTCTGCAACTGCCGGCTCTCGCACGACGACCCGCCCAACACCAACGTGTGCCCCGTGTGCCTGGGCATGCCGGGCGCGCTGCCCGTGCCCAACCGCAAGGCCATCCAGTCCATCGTGATGGCGGGCC
>NZ_JBJEHW010000028.1:0-5733 GCF_051876455.1 Parafannyhessea sp. | reverse complement strand
CGGCAACCCGCTCTCGCTCCTTGGCTTTGGCTGCATGCGCTTCGAGCGCACGGGCGGCCCGGGCGGCGGCCGCATTGACTACCCCAAGGCCGAGGCGCAGATCATGCGCGCGATCGAGCTGGGCGTCAACTACTTCGACACGGCGTACATCTACCCCGGGAGCGAGGAGCTCCTGGGCACCGTGCTCGAGTCCAACCACGTGCGCGACCGCGTCAACATCGCCACGAAGCTGCCGCAGTACCTCATCAGGAGCTCCGCCGCGATTGAGCGCTACTTTCAGGAGGAGCTCCGCCGGCTGCGCACCGACCACGTGGACTACTACCTCATGCACATGCTCACGGACGTGGTCGCCTGGCGGAAGCTCGAGCGGCTTGGCATCCGCGAGTGGATCGAGGGCAAGAAGGCCTCGGGCGAGATCCGCAACATCGGCTTCAGCTTCCACGGCAACACGGAGATGTTCCTCAAGGTGCTCGGCGCCTACGACTGGGACTTCTGCCAGATCCAGTACAACTACATGGACGAGAACTCGCAGGCCGGGCGTGCCGGCCTCCTCGCGGCGGCGGAGCGCGGCATCCCCGTCATCATCATGGAGCCGCTGCGTGGCGGAAAGCTCGTCAACCTCCTCCCGCGGGAGGCCCGCGACCTCATCGCGCGCGACGCACACGGCTGGTCGCCGGCGGAGCTCGCGCTCCGCTGGCTCTACAGCCAGCCCCAGGTCACGTGCGTGCTCTCGGGCATGAACAGCATCCCCATGGTGGAGGAGAACTGCCGCGTCGCGAGCGAGGCCACGGTCGGCTGCGTCACGGACGCGGACCTGCGGCTGATCGACCGGGTGAAGGAGATCGTTAACGAGCGCATGCGCATCGGCTGCACGGGGTGCGGCTACTGCATGCCCTGCCCCAAGGGGGTCGACATCCCCAGCGCCTTCCGCTGCTGGAACGAGATGTACACAGAGGGCAAGGCCGTCGGCCGCAAGGAGTACTGGCAGGTGGTGAGTCTGCGCAAGGAGCCGGCCTTCGCCACACAGTGCGTGCGCTGCGGCAAGTGCGAGGCGCACTGCCCGCAGCACCTGCCGATCAGGGACGCGCTGCCCCAGGCGGACCGCGACCTCAGGCCGCCTCACTACCGCGTGGCGGGCGCCATCGCCAGGAGGTTCGCCCTGGGCTAGGCGTCCGTCGCGACCTCGCTGGGACCACGGTTCACGATCACGATGCCGGCCGAGACGAGCACGAGCGCGACTACCGCAAGCAGGGGGTTCAGCGCGGAGGTCTCGTTCAGGAGGATGGCGGAGAGGACCACGCCAAAGACGGGGTTCATGAAGCCGAACACCGCGACCCTCGAGACCGGGTTGGCCGAGAGGAGCATCGACCAGAGCGTGTAGGCGGCCGCCGAGATGAAGCCCATGTAGGCGAGAAGCGCGAGCGCCGCCGGCCGCGACGGTGTGAGCTGCCCTCCGGTCGCCCGGCCGATGAGGGTGAGGACCACGCCTCCGACCAGGAACTGCCAGCCGCTCAGGAGCACGGGGTCATGCCTCTTCGAGAAGTCGCGTATGAGGCAGCTGGACGTCGCGGCCGCGATGGTTGAGAGGAACACGAGGCCCTCGCCGATTGGATTGAAGCTGAGCGAGCCGCCCGGCTTCAGGTTCACGAGCAGCACGCCCGCAAAGCCCACAAGGCATCCCAGTACCTTGCGCGAGGTCAGCTTCTCCTGCCTGAAGACGAGTGCCGCGAGAATGATCACGACGAACGATGCGCTCGCCTCAATGATGGAGCTCGCGACGCCAGAGGAGCGGGAGAGTCCCGGATAGAAGAGGCCGTACTGGAGGACGGTCTGGAAGAGGGACAGGCGCAGAATCGCCTTCCAGTCGGTCGCGCGGGGGAGGAGCGGTCGTCCGCGCTTGACGCTCATGAACGCAATGACCATGCATCCCGCTATGGTGAACCTGACGCCTGCGAACAGGAGCTGGGAGGACGTGGCGCTACTTGCGATTCCGAAGAGGGCGTTGCCAATCTTTGTGCAGGGGAATGCCGACCCCCAGAGCAGGCAGCTTGCGGTCGCGAACAGGAGGAGGCCCGGCGTGCTCGAGAGGAACGCGTTTCGACGTGACTCGCGCTCGCTGATTGCCGTGGCGTTGGCTTTGTCTGACACTTGCGGATGTCCTATCTGCGCGCCCTGCGAAGGTTCTTGAGGCGGCTCTCGCATTGCTTGCAATAGTTCGCGTATTCCTGCTGGGAGCGCTGGTCGGGACCGATGACCTCGCCGAGTCGCTTGAGCTGGAGGCGCGCCTGCTTCGCGTGTCCCGTGTTGATGAGCGCATCGACGGTGGCCTGCGTGAACTGCGCGACGAGGCTCGGGTCATGGTCGTATGAGATCCACGTCTCGTAGTCGTGCATGAAGTTGGCGACGTCACCCGTCTGCTTGAACCTCTCGAGCATCGGGTTGCAGGTCTGCTTGACGTCCAGCTTCATGCGGGTCTTCCGTGCGGTCGTCATCGCGAAGAGCGCGACGAGGACGATGGCCACCAGAACCACGAGGCCGATGAGGAACGTGGACGTGGTGTCGAGCTTGGCGACGTACTGGAGCAGGAAGACAACGACGATCGTGACCGCGAACGCGGCAATCACGATGGCCCTCTGGCTCGACGTCGCCATCTGGGCTCCCTTTGGGACGCTCCTTTCGCCCTGCGTCTTCTTGTCGTCCTGCGCCATGGCCTCTCCTCTCGGTTCCCTACCGGCTGCGTCAACTACCTTAGTCGATTGCGCGCATGCGTGCATGCAGCGTTTTGCCTGATAGCTACTGCCTTGGACTCCCCGTGAGCCGATGGCCCGTTCCCGGCAGGAAGCCGCCCTGCTCGCTCGACGGGGCGTCCGGCCAGCCGAGGACTCGCTCCACCATACCGTTGACGTCGAGCACGCCGTATGCGAACCCCTTGCGTATCAGCTCCTCGGGGACGAACTCGTCGTACTTGTCGAAGTACGGGACCTCCCCCGGATAGACGAGCTCGAGGGGGTCCGAAAGCGAAGCCGCGGCCTCCTTCACGACGCGATAGAACGTCTCGGCGTCGGCTCGCATCGTGAACTGCATGAAGTACGGCCGCGAGGAGTCCAGGCCCTTGAGGCCGAGCTCGTCCGCGCACTTGATCTTGATGAGCCTCTCCAGCGCAAGGAAGGCGTAGCTCCCAAGCCAGGGAAACAGGCACCATGCGGTCCCTCCCACGCAGATGAGGGGCTCTGCGGTGACGTCGGCGTTGCGTGCCACGTGGCGCGCCTGTGCCAGGCGCGCCCGCGCGTTTCTCCGCAGGTAGGGATACATGGCGTCCTCGTCCAGCGCCACGCGCATGCGCTCGAGGATGCGCGTGTTCACGTCTCCTGCGACCATGCCGAAGTATGCCGGGACCTTGCCCTTCACGGGCGAGCACTCGATGAGGTGCCGCTTGTAGTCGATCTCCTCGACGACCCACGTCGCTCCCGCGATGGCGATGCGCTCGCCCACGGGTGGCGGCTGGACGATCGTCCCAAGCTCCTGCGACTCGCTCCTGACCGTGAATTCCTCGTCCTCGCTGAACACCGCGTAGAACTTGAAGTTGTTCGTCACCCGTTCGCCGGCTATCCCGACGATCAAGCCACCCTCGTCGGTCTGCTGTATGTGGTCAATCTCGATCAGGTGCCTGAGGAGGCATCTGAAGTCGTCGGTCGATATCCTGTGGAACGGCGTGAGCGTGAGCACGCGGCGGGCCAGCTCGGCAGGGGAGAGCTCTCCCGTGCTGGCGAGCGTCGCCATGGTCTGGTGGTACAGCAGGCTGTAGGGCAGGCCGTCGAGGCGCGGCGGCTCGACCCAGCGGTCCTCGAGGTAGAGCTGTACCAGGGCGATGCCTTGAAGGAGCTTCCAGGGGATGGTCTCGGGGAGAAGGGCGCGCGCCTCGGGCTCGTCCTCGCGCATGAGGAACCACATCTCGCTCGGCTGGCCGCGTCTGCCCGTTCGTCCCATGCGCTGCAGGAACGAGCTGACGGTGAACGGCGCGTCGATCTGGAAGGCCCTCTCGAGCCGTCCGATGTCGATGCCGAGCTCCAGGGTCGAGGTCGTCACGGTCGTGAGGTTCGCGTCCTCGTCGCGCATGAGCGCCTCGGTCGACTCGCGGAGGCTCGCGGAGAGGTTGCCGTGGTGTATGAGGAACCGGTCCGGCTCGCCCGTCGCCTCGCAGTACTGGCGCAGCGTGGTGCAGACCGCCTCGGCCTCCTCCCTCGAGTTCGCGAACACCAGGCACTTGTGGCCGCGCGTGTGCTCGAACACGTAGGCGAGTCCCGGGTCCGCGAAGACCGGGGCGCTGTCCGTGGGCGCCTCCGCGGCGGGCTGTTCCGTCTCGGGAGCCGGGCGTTCCGGCTTCACGTCCTCCACGCGCTCCCGTGGGGACGGCACGAGCTCTTCCCGAGCCTGACGCAAGGGTGCCTCGTAGGTGGGCTCGCCGGCATCGCGCCGTGCCTTCGAGTTGCCCAGGCCGTCCACGCCGCGTTCCGGCGCCTGCGGCCCGGAGGTGTAGAAGTGCTCCATGGAGATGCGCCAGCGCTCCTTGGGACCATCCAGCTTCGGTATCACGCATCCGCGTCCGGTCCCGGCGCTCAGGTACCTGCCCGTCGCCTCCGGGTCACCGATGGTGGCGGAGAGGCCGATCCTGCGCGGGTTGACCCCGGCGAGTCGGCTCAGGCGCTCGATGCAGCAGAGGCACTGGTCGCCACGGTCGCCGCGAAGGAGCGAGTGCACCTCATCTATGACGACGTAGCGAAGGTCCCCGAAGATGCGCCCGATTGCGGCATGGCGATGGAGGAGCATGGCCTCAAGCGACTCCGGCGTGATCTGGAGTATGCCGGAGGGGTGCTTCATCATCTTGCGCTTGTGCGACTGGGAGACGTCCCCGTGCCAGTGCCAGACCGGGATGTCGGCCTCGGCACAGAGGTCCTCGAGGCGGATGAACTGGTCGTTGATGAGCGCCTTGAGGGGGCCGATGTAGATGGCACCCACGGAGGCGGGCGGGTTCTCCCAGAACTCCGTCAGGATGGGGAAGAACGCCGCCTCGGTCTTCCCGGACGCGGTGGACGCGGTGAGAAGGACGTTCTCGTCCGTGTCGAAGATGGCATCAGCCGCGGCAACCTGGACCGAGCGGAGGCTCTGCCAGTCGTGCTCGTAGATGAAGTCCTGGATGAAGGGGGCGTAGCGGTCGAAGGTGGACATGCTCCTCTCCCTTCGCTAGATGCTGAACTCCGTGAAGTCGTCATTGCGCTCGGTCGGCGCGGCGGGGACGGTGACCCCGCGCTGCGACCTGCCCGAGGCCTCGCGCTCCTCGACGGCGCTTTGGACGGGTGCGTTGAGCTCGTCGCTCGAGAGCAGGTCGTCGATGGTGAGCGACGGGTTCTGGCTCAGGATGTCGAGCATCTCCACGAAGTCGCGTATCACCTCGCGGGGCGTGAGGTGGGTGTCCGCGCCCACGCGGCCGTACTCGACCTGCATGAAGCGCACGAGGTCCTCCTGCGTGAGGGTGCGCTCGTAGCCGAAGAGCCCCGCATGGATGTCCGCGAGCTTCTCGATCAGCACGAGGAGCTCCTCGTGGGTGAGCGGCTGCAGCCTGATGACCGGTGCGAGCATGTCCACGAGCCCGTCCTGGGCGAAGCGTCCCTGCGTGAGCCTGCTGCGCAGCGCCTCGTACGAGTAGATCCCGCGTCGCCTGTCCTCGATGGACTG
>NZ_JBJEHW010000027.1:0-25811 GCF_051876455.1 Parafannyhessea sp. | reverse complement strand
TCACGGAGGAGATGGCCGTGGCCGAGGCCGCGCGCTGCATGAGGTGCAAGAAGCCGCTGTGCGTGCAGGGCTGCCCCGTCAACATCAACATCCCCGCGTTCATCCAGAAGATCTACGAGCACAAGTTCGGCGAGGGCCTCGACATCATCCACGAGCAGTCCATGCTGCCCGCCATCTGCGGCCGCGTCTGCCCGCAGGAGACCCAGTGCGAGGGCAAGTGCATCCGTGGCGTCAAGAGCCAGCCGGTCGCCATCGGCCAGCTCGAGCGCTTCCTGGGCGACCAGCCCGAGCTCGCGAGCAAGCCCAAGCTCGCCCCCAAGAACGGCAAGAAGGTCGCCGTCATCGGCTCCGGCCCGTCCGGCATCACCTGCGCCGGCGAGCTCGCACGCAACGGCTTTGACGTCACCGTGTTCGAGGCGTTCTTCACCGGCGGCGGCGTGCTCGTGTACGGCATCCCCGAGTTCCGTCTGCCCAAGACGGTCGTCAAGCGCGAGATCGACGGCCTCAAGGAGCTGGGCGTCAAGTTCCAGTTCAACTCCGTCATGGGCAACCTCGCCGACGCCGACGAGCTGCTGAACGAGAAGGGCTTCGACGCCATCTACGTGGCGACTGGTGCCGGCCTCCCCAAGCTGCTCAACATCCCCGGCGAGAACCTCCCCAACGTGTTCTTCGCGAACGAGTACCTCACGCGCGTGAACCTCATGAAGGCAAACAAGTTCCCGCAGTACGACACCCCCACCAAGCACGGCAAGCACGTCGTGGTCTTTGGTGGCGGCAACGTGGCAATGGACTCCGTCCGCACCGCGCTGCGCCTGGGCGCCGACGAGGTCACCCTCTGCTACCGCCGCACCGAGGCCGAGATGCCCGCGCGTCGCGCAGAGGTCCTGCACGCCAAGGCCGAGGGCGTCAAGATCCACGAGCTGGTCTCGCCGCTCGAGTTCATCGCGGGCGAGGACGGTGCCGTGTGCGCCGTCAAGGTCCAGGACATGAAGCTCGGCGAGCCGGACGCCTCCGGCCGCCGTCGCCCCGTGCCCATCGAGGGCGCCATCGAGGAGATCCCCTGTGACGTCGCGATTTCCGCCATCGGCACCAACGCCAACCCCTTCGCGAAGAAGATCGGCGGCATGGAGCTGAACAAGTGGGGCTACATCGTGGCTGACGAGGAGACCGGCCGCACCTCCAACCCGAAGATCTGGGCTGGCGGCGACATCGTCACCGGTGCCGCGACCGTCATCCTGGCCATGGGCGCCGGCAAGAAGGCCGCCGCGGACATGACCAAGGTGCTCCTGGGCAAGGACGAGTAGCGCTCGCAGAGTGACGCCCGCCCCATCGCACGGCTTGAAGCAGGGTCCCGACCGCACGCGCGGCCGGGACCCTTTTGGTTGGGCCGTTCTTCTCGCCCGCGGGAGCCACGCCCCCGCTCTGGCAGCGGCTCCTTCGAGGGATGCGGCACCTCTCGCCCGACGCTTCGCGTGCGCGCGGCGGGTCCCGCTGCGCTACCATGGGACGCGACCTGACGACGGAAGGAGGGCCATGGAGGCCTACAAGCAGGAGTTCATCGAGTTCATGGTTCAGAGCGACGTGCTGAAGTTTGGCGACTTCACGCTCAAGAGCGGGCGCAAGTCGCCGTTCTTCATGAACGCGGGCGCGTACGTGACCGGCGAGCAGCTGAGCCGCCTGGGCAAGTTCTACGCGCAGGCCATCCACGAGAACTTTGGCGACGACTTCGACATCGTGTTTGGCCCCGCGTACAAGGGCATCCCCCTTTCCGTCGTGACCGCAATCGCCTACCACGAGCTGTACGGCAAGGAGGTCCGCTACTGCAGCGACCGCAAGGAGGCCAAGGACCACGGCGCGGACAAGGGCCAGCTGCTGGGCGCCGACCTGCACGACGGCGACCGCGTGGTGATCGTTGAGGACGTGACCACGTCCGGCAAGTCCATTGACGAAACGTATCCCAAGCTCAAGGCCGCCGCGGACGTGAACGTGGTCGGGCTGATGGTCTCGCTCAACCGCATGGAGGTCGGCAAGGGCGGCAAGGTGACCGCGCAGCAGGAGATCCAGGAGAAGTACGGCTTCCCCGTGGCCTCCATCGTGAACATGCGCGAGGTCGTGGACGCGCTGTACGACCACGAGGTCGAGGGGCGCGTCGTGATCGACGACAGGCTCAAGGCCGCGATCGACGCGTACTACGAGCAGTACGGGGTTAAGGAGTAGGACGCCCCGAGAATCGGCGTGACGTGCGCGGCCGGGCCCCTCTAGTTGGGACCCGGCCGCTCTTGTTGCGCCAGGGAGCGCGCCACGCCGGAGGAGGCGGGCAGGGCCTCGGACTGGGTCCCGTCGGACACGGTCGCGGCCTCCGCTACCTTGCCGCCACCAGCCACTCGCACGCCAGACCCACGGCGGCGGCCACGACCGCCGGCACGACCCACGCCATGCCCATGCCGGCCAGCGGCAGCGCGTCGGAAGGCAGCCATGCGGCAGGGATAAGGACGTTTCGCACTGACTCGGACACGCTTACCACGCCAGCCGCCAGCACCACCAAGCGCCACATCAGCTGCCTGCGCGGGCGGGCGGAACGCCCTACCTGTCCTTCTCGCCCCGCACGCTCTTCCGGAACCGCACCAACCGAAGGTGCGCTCTGGCCGACACCGTCACCTGGCCCCTCGACCAAGCCCATGACCATCAGGCAGATGCCCATGGGATATATGGCGTTCAAGACGGGAACCGACCATGCCAGGATCGCCGTCAGGCCAACGTTCGCGATGGCACACGAGACCACGCTGACGATGGCCGCCCACCAGCGATAGCTGATGCGCGGAAACGCTTGGTCGAAGTATTGTGCTATGGAGGTCACCAGTCCCACGCACACGTTGAAGCAGGCCAACACGAATATGACCGCCACCAGCACCCTGCCGGCAACGCCCAGCGTGCCAGTGGCGGCGCTGCTGATGACCTGGGCGCCGTTGCCCGCATCCGGCACGACGGACCCCATGGTATACCCCACGTACGAAAGCCCACAGTACACCAGGGCCATCAGCCCGCCCGCCACGATGCCCGACCGGCTGACCTGCATGGCCACCGCTCGCGGCTCGCTGAGGCCCAACGACCGCACGTTCATGGCTATGACGTAGCCAAAGGCCAGCGCCGCCAGAAGATCGAGCGTCTGGTATCCCGTCTGGAACCCGGCAGCCACGGGGGCGCTGGCATACGCGTCAGTGGGTTTGCCGGCGGTTCCGGCCGGGGCAGCGATGGACCCCACCACCAGTACCGCGATGAGCCCCAGCAGCAGCGGTCCCGTCACCTTGCCCATAAGCGACTTCAGCCTGGTGGGATGCAGCGCCAGCACAAAGGCCACCACAAAGAACGCGACCGAGTAGAGCAGCTGCGCCACCGTCATGTCAACGCCTCGCGGCAACAGCGGCACGACCATCTCGAACGACGTGGAGGCAGTCCGGGGAATGGCCAGCAGGGGACCTATGCACAGGTACGTCAGCGTGACGAATGCGAGCGAGAAGGCCCTCCCGATTCGATCGCCCAACTCCCGCGCGCTGCCCGCCAGCGACACCGCCGCTATCATCGCAATGGGCAGGCCCACCCCGCTGACAAGGAAGCCCAGGGTCGCGAGCGGGGTGGCCGTGCCGGCGCGCACGCCCAGCAGCGGGCACAGGATCAGGTTCCCCGCCCCAAACAGCATGGAGAACAGCGTGATCCCCACGGTCAGGCCATCGCGCCTGGTCAGCCGCCCTCCGGCGACACCCGTCGATTGCAAGCCCACTCCCCCAGACAAGACGTCACGACGCGGCGCCCGCCACGGACGCCGCGTCCCTCTCATACTATTAAAATTTATCACACCGGCATTGGGCGGGGACTCTGCCGCGGGCGCAGGCGCCTCGACCTCGGGGCCGGGCCTTGGAGGGCGGCGCAGTCTGGTGTCGCTAGCGGTTCGCCTTCAGCGTCGCGAACATCTTCGTGTTGTGGCGCTTCACGAACGAGATGAACTTGCCCTCCTGGTAGGCCAGGGCCACGTTCTTCTGCTTGATCGGCACGAGCATCGCGGCCATCATCTTCGAGCGAGGGCGCGCCGTCACCACGGCGACCTGGGCGCGCTGGCTCGTGATCATGTCCTCGATCTGGCGGCACTTGTCCTTCTCGGAGAGCTCGCACTTGGGGTTGCAGACGTTCTCGATACAGCCGATGAGGCGCTCGATGTAGCGGCGCTGGATCATCTCGTTGCTGGCGGCGTCGCCGAGCAGGCCCCAGTGCTTGTAGAGGTCGAGCATCCAGGTGTGCTCCTCCTCGCGCTTCGCGTACATGTCCGGGCGCCAGCGGGCCGTCTCGGACTCGCTGCGCTGGCGGATGAAGTGATAGTACGGCTGCGAGATCACGCCCACGCGCTGCACGTCGCGCACGTAGTCGAGCACGAAGGGGAAGTCGTCCCAGAACGTGGGGCGGAAGCGGATGTGCAGGTCCTCGATGCGGGAGCGTAGGAACAGCTTGTTCCAGGGCGGATAGAGCTGGTTCTCGTCAAACAGGCGGAAGGCGGCGGCGCGGAACTCCTCCTGGGTGTGGTAGACGGCGTCGGCGCAGGCCTTCACCTCGGTGGTGTGCTCGCCGGCCTTGCCGTAGTACGTGTCGATGTAGAAGCCCGAGACGACGAGCTCGAGGTTCTCGCGCTCGGCAAACGTGAGCATGTCCTGCAGCATGTGGGGCTCGGCCCAGTCGTCGGCGTCCATGAACATGACGTAGCGGCCGCGGGCGCGGTCGAGCGCGTAGTTGCGCGCCGCCGGAGCGCCGCCGTTCTGCAGGTGGTAGACGTTCACGCGGATGTCGCGATCCGCGATGGAGTCGAGGATCTGGCCGGTGCGGTCGGTCGAGCCGTCGTCCACGGCAAGCAGCTCGAAGTTCTCGAAGGTCTGGTGCTGGAGGCTCTCGACGGCCCGTCGCACGTAGCCGTCCACGTTGTACGCAGGCATGATGACCGAGATCTTTGGCATGCGTGGGGTCATTCGGCAGGCTCTCCAAACCACAATCGACACACGACGTAGGGCAACTTTCGAAATTATCGCCCACCACGTGACATGCCGTGTGTCGAAGACGTGGAGTTCAATATACGCACAAACTGACAAGACAAAAGCAAGACAAGGGCGCCGGGCGAGAAGAACGCGTCCTTCTCGCCCGGCGCCTGATGCCGGTTTGTGTGGCGGTGCCGCTCGCAGCCAGGGCGGGTCGCTAGGACTTTGCCACCATGATGCCGAGGCTCGCGCCAAGCTGCGAGGAGTTGATGACCTCCCAGCTGCTGCCCGCGCCGTCGTCCTCCTTGGTCGTGGGCGCGTCGAGGCGCGTCAGGTTGCTGATGCCCATGGACTGCACCTGCTCGGCCACCTCGGTGAGGTCCGCCGTGGTCATGTCCGTGTTGATGTCATACAGGAGGTCGGCGCCGTGGCTCAGGAGGGCGGTCACGCCGGAGCCCTTGTAGCTCTCGAGCTTGTCCCACACGCCGTCCGTGGCGAGCATCACGTGGGTCATGCGGAGGTTGGCCGCCTTCGCGAGCGGCGCCACGCACGCCGACGCGCCCGACGCCGCAAAGAGGTCCGAAAGACGCATGTCGGACTTGCCGTCGTTCACCTTGGTGTCGAGCGGAATCGTGACGAGGTAGCCCTTGTTCTTGGTGGAGTTGAGCGTGAGGATCTGCGCGTTCTTGAGCTTGGGGGTCTCGGCGTTGACGTCGTCAACGGTGAGCACGAGCACGTTCTCGAACGAGTCGTCGGATATGGTGTAGCCGTCGGGGCTGGTCACGGCGGACTGCGTCTCGAGCGAGGCGCTCAGCGTCTTGTTGCCGACGCTGATGGGCTGCTGCGCCTTGTTCCACAGGACGCCCACCAGGACCACCAGGCACACGCCCACGGCCACGAGAACCGCGATTGCGATGTAGTTGCGATAGGGGTTGTAGCGCGGAACGTCCGTGCGCTCAAACCGCTCGCGCTTCCTGTGTTGCATCTTCCCTCCCCTGGCGAGGCCGCGTGTCCGCGCCCCCGCAGGTAGCTTGCAGAAACCCTTAGAAGATGATACCTAATCCGCTCACGACGAGTCCGCAGACCACGCCCACCACGTAAATGAAGGCGGTAATCGCAACGTTCTGGCGCATGTCGCGGTTGGTGCGGAAGAGGACGAGAAGCCCCATGCCGCCGGAGACCAGAAGGCCTGCCATCATGGGGCCGGCACCAAGGGAGCCGGCAAGGTAGAGCTCCGTGATCGCGACGGACGCGCCGCAGTTGGGGATGAGCCCGATGAGTGCCGCGAGCAGCGTCGCGCGGAAGGGGTGCACGCCCAGGAAGTGGCCGATGGCGTCCGTGCCCGCGAGCTCGATCACCAAGCCAAACGCAAGCGTGACGAGGAAGATGAAGAACGTGACCTCGGCCGTGTGGATGAGCGCGCTGCGAACTATGTGCCAGATTCGGCTGCCGCGGGAGTGGCCGTGTGCGTGGGCGTGGTCGTGCCCCGCCGCACCCGCGGCCGTGCCGTCGGCCGAGGCGTCAAGGTCTTCTCCCTCGATCTCGTCGCACTCGCAGTGGGCGGCCTCGCAGAGTTCCGCAATGTGGGCGTGGCCGTCGCCGGCTCGGTGCAGGGCTCGCAGCACCATGTCCACCAGGAGGCCCACGACCATGCCAATCGCGACCTTGGTGCCCATGATCGCGAGCAGGCGGCCCACGGGCTGCTCGTGCGCCACGAACACGGGAATCATCTCGTCCGAGGTGGAGAGGATCACGGCCACGAGCGTGCCGGCGCTCACCACGCGGGCGGCGTACAGCGTGCCGGCCATGGCGGAGAATCCGCACTGCGGCAGCGCGCCCAGGAGCGCGCCCACCACGGGGCCGGACTTGTCCGCGCGCGCGATGATGCGCTCGGTCTTACCGCCCGCGGCATGCTCGAGCGCCTCCATGGCAAGGTAGGTGACAAACAGGAACGGAACGAGCTCCAACGTGTCATGCACGGCGTCGAGAAGAACGTCCACAAAGAGCTGAGGCGTCAAACCGGGTACTCCAATACTTTCGATATGTATGTTCACACACAAGCTCGGGGCGCGTCCGAGTGGTCGCGCCCACAGTATATGAGCAGATGAACATATGCATTTACCTGCGCTTTAATCGCAGCGAGCGCAGAGATTATACCCATTTGCCAGCAAGGCGCCAACATAAGCTTGCGCCACACAATGCCATCACGCCTTACATGTCAGCCTCGCGCGCGCCTCCACGCGCGCACGTTGCCCGCGACTAGCCCCAGGGCTCGAGCGCTCCCTGCGGATACGCCACGTCCTCGAACGTGAGGCCCTCGGCCGGCGCCGTGGGGCCGGCAGCCTGCCGCGACCGCGCCTCCAACGCATCGCCCAGCCACTCGGCGTCGCGATGCCCGCGGCCGACCTCCACGAGCGAGCCCACGATGATCCGCACCATGTTGTGCAGGAACGCGTTGCCGCGCACGTCGACCGCAATGAGCTCCTCCCCCGCTTCGCGCACGCGCGTCACGTCGACCGCCGTCAGGCACCTGCACGTGGAGCGCCCGTCGGACTCGAGCAGCTGCGCGGAGGCGGCCTTGCAGAAGCTCCGGAAGTCGTGCTCGCCCAGGAGGCATCGCGCGGCCGCACCCATCGCATCCACGTCGAGGTCCGCCGCCGTCCGCAGCCACCACGAGTGACCCCACGCCATGACCGGTCGCGCCGGCCCGCAGGCGATCCGATAGCGATACGCGCGCTCCACCGCGTCAAACCTTGCGGAGAAGGACGCGCCGCCGCGGTAGATGCCACGTATTGACAGGTCGTCTGGCGTGAGCGCCACGAGCGAGGCGGCCGTCCTTCTCCCCGATCGGGCAAGCTCGTCGGCCGTCACGGGCACGCTCACGTACTGCGAAAGCGCGTTCACCCCCGCGTCCGTGCGACCGGCGCACGCCATGTCGACCTCGCGACGGAGCACGGTCTCCAGCGCACGCCGGAGCTCGCCGGCAACGGTCCGCTGCCCGGGCTGCTCCGCGTAGCCGCTGAACCCCGCGCCGCGGTAGCCGACCCTGAGCACGAGCGTGCCCGCAACCTCGTCAGGCGTCAGCACGCCATCGCCGGGAACGTCCTTCGGCAGCGCAGCATTCCCGGATGTCCTTGCGCCAATCCCGTCCATCAAACCGTCCAACGCAACCTCCGCGGCATCCCTTGCAGTTCTCTGCGCTCAGCGCAGCCGTCACATGGCCCTCAGAGCGATTCTGAGCGCAAATTCGGCCCGTTATCACATTAATACGAGCAAGTGCCCACACGCCGTCCCAAGGCCCAATTTCGGGCCGCATGTCCGACGCGCGCATCTCCCGCCGACTCAGGCCATCCAAAAAAGGAGGCCCGCAACCGCGAGCCTCCCAAACAAAGCTATGTGCGAGTTGCCACTAAGGCTACTCGGCCTTCTCCTCGGTGGCCTCCTCGGATGCGGTCTCCTCGACCTTCTCCTCGGCCTTGTCCTCGGCAGGCTCCACCTTGGTGACAGTGGTCTTGGCCTCGGCCTTCTTGACCGGCTCGTTCACCATCTCGATGATGACGACCTCGGCCGCGTCACCCTTGCGGGGACCAAGCTTCATGATGCGGGTGTAGCCGCCGTTGCGGTCTGCCCACATGCCCTGGGCGGCCTTCTCGAAGACCTCGCGCACGACCTCCTTGTCGCCAACCTTTGCGATGGCGAGGCGGCGGGAGTGCAGATCGCCCTTCTTGGCCCACGTGATGACCTTGTCGACCTCGGGGCGGATGGCCTTGGCGCGGGCGTCAAGAGTCTTGATGCGATCGTTGGCAAGCAGGGAGGCGACGAGGCTCCTCTTCATTGCCTTGGTGTGGCTGGCATCGGTGCCAAGCTTCATGCCACGCTTCTTGTTGTGTCTCATGGTCTAGCTACTCCTAAGTAAAACTTGCGACGTGTCCTAGGCCTTGAGGCTAAGACCCATAGATTCGAGCTTGTCCTTGACTTCCTCGATGGACTTGACGCCAAAGTTGCGGATGTTGAGCAGGTCGTTCTCGGAGAACTCCACCAGCTGGCGCACGGAGTGGATGCCGGCGCGCTTGAGGCAGTTGTAGGAGCGGACGGAAAGGTCCAGGTCCTCGATCTGCTTGTCAAGCTCGGTGTTGTCCTCCTCGACACCACTGGCGAAGATGGAGGTGTCCTCGACGGGCTCCTCCTCGTCGGCCAGCGTCATGAAGGCGTTCATGTGCTGATCGACGATGTTTGCGGCCTCGACCACCGCATCGCGCGGGGAAACGGAGCCGTCCGTCTCGACCTCGAGGATCAGACGGTCATAGTTGGTGTGCTGGCCGACGCGGCACGGCTCCACCGTCTTGGCGCAGCGGCGCACGGGCGAGAAGAGCGAGTCCACGTGGATGATGCCGATGGGATCGCCGTCACGCTCGTTGTCGTCGCCGGAGACGTAGCCGCGACCGGTGCCGATGCGCATCTGCATGGTGAGGTGAGCGCCCTCGCCGAGCGTGCAGATGACGTGGTCCTTGTTCACGAGCTCGAACTGCGCGGGAACCTGGAAGTCGCCGCCGGTGACGGTGCAGGGGCCGTCGATGGAGACGGTCGCCACGGCCTCGTCGCCCGTGCCCATGCTCTTGAACACAAGGCCCTTCACGTTCAGGACGATATCGGTGACGTCCTCGTAGGCGCCCTCGACGGTCGTGAACTCGTGCTGAACGCCATCGATCTGGATGGCCTCAACTGCGGCCCCCTCGAGGGAGGACAGCAGCACGCGGCGAAGAGAGTTGCCGAGCGTCTCGCCATAGCCGCGCTCCAGCGGCTCCGCGGTAACGCGGGCGAGATTATCGGAAATCTCCTCGACCGACACCTGCGGTCGGATGAATTCGGACATGAAAACCTCCTACCGGTCCAGACTTACTTGGAGTAGAGC
This sequence comes from Parafannyhessea sp., assembly GCF_051876455.1. Lineage (NCBI taxonomy): Bacteria > Bacillati > Actinomycetota > Coriobacteriia > Coriobacteriales > Atopobiaceae > Parafannyhessea > Parafannyhessea sp. Next base: position 15,884 of record NZ_JBJEHW010000027.1, on the reverse strand, counting down.
TCGACGATGAGCTGGGCGTCGATGTCCAGGTCGATCTGGTCGCGGACGGGGAGCTGCAGGACGGTGCCCTGGAGCTTCTCGATGTCGACCTCGAGCCAAGCGGGAACGGCAACGTGCTCGGAGGAGATCAGGGCCTCCTTGATGGGGAGAAGGTCCTTGAACTTCGGCGCGACCGCGACGACGTCGCCGGCCTTCACCTGGTAGGAGGGGATGTCAACGCGGTGGCCGTTCACGGTGATGTGGCCGTGGCGGACGGTCTGGCGGGCCTCCCTGCGGGTGCGGGCGAAGCCCAGGCGGTAGACCACGTTGTCAAGGCGGGACTCGAGGATGGTCATCAGGTTGTCACCGGTGATGCCCTCGACCTTCTTGGCCTTGTCGTAATAGCCGCGGAACTGCTTCTCGAGGACGCCATAGATGAACTTGGCCTTCTGCTTCTCGCGAAGCTGCTGGCCGTACTCGCTCTCCTGGCGACGACGACGCTGGTGCTCGCCGCGGTTGCTCTTCTTGTTGTAGCCCATGTCGACGGGCTCGATGCCAAGCTGGCGGCACCTCTTGAGGACAGGGGTCCTATCAACTGCCATTGCTACTGTCCTTCCTTACTACACGCGACGACGCTTGCACGGACGGCAACCGTTGTGCGGAATGGGGGTCTTGTCCTGGATGCCCGAAACCTCGAGGCCGGCGGCCTGGAGGGAGCGGATTGCGGTCTCGCGGCCGGAGCCGGGACCCTTCACGAACACGGCGACCCTGTGAAGGCCATGCTCCATGGCGGCCTTGGCGCAAGCCTCAGCGGCAACCTGAGCGGCAAACGGGGTGGACTTGCGGGAACCCTTGAAGCCGACGGTACCACCGGACTGCCAGGCGATGACGTTGCCCTGGGGATCCGTGATGGAGATGATCGTGTTGTTGAACGTGCTCTTGATGTGAGCCTGGCCCACGGCGATGTTCTTGCGGTCGGCGCGACGGACGCGCTGGGTGCCGCGCTGGTTCTTCTTCTGTGCCATTTATCTACTCCCTACGCGCGCTTCTTTGCACCGATCTGACGCTTCTTGCCCTTGCGGGTGCGAGCGTTAGTGTGGGTGCGCTGGCCGCGGACAGGAAGGCCCTTGCGGTGACGGAGGCCGCGGTAGCAGCCGATCTCCATCAGGCGGGCGACGTTCTGGCGAACCTCGCGACGGAGGTCACCCTCAGTGGTGAAGTGCGCGTCGATGTAATCGCGGATCTTCGTCACGTCGTCCTCAGTGAGGTCCTTGACGCGAGTGTCGGGGTTAACGCCAGTCTCCGCGCAGATCTTGGTCGCGCTGGTCTGACCGATGCCATAAAGATACGTAAGACCAACCTCAACGCGCTTCTCGCGGGGCAGGTCGACGCCGTTGATACGTGCCAACTTCGAGCTCCTCTCTTAGCCCTGACGCTGCTTGTGGCGAGGGTTCTCGCAGATCACGTAAACCTTGCCATGGCGACGAATGATCTTGCACTTGTCGCACATCTTCTTGACCGAAGGACGTACCTTCATTTCAGTTCCTTTCGGTAGTTCTCATACGAACTGGTCTTGCCTGGCGCCTCAGGTGGAGCTAAGACGCCGCTATGTAATCGCCCAGCCGCAGGCGTGAATATCCTAGGCTGATGGTGCCTCGGGGCACCAGCCAGGGTTACTTGTAGCGATAGGTGATGCGACCCCTCGTGAGGTCATACGGCGAAATCTCGACGACGACCTTGTCACCCGGGAGGATGCGGATGTAGTTCATCCTGATCTTGCCCGAAATGGTGCAGAGGATAGTCTTACCGTTCTCAAGCTCAACGTTAAACATTGCGTTGGGAAGGGGCTCTATGACCTTGCCTTCCAGCTCGATTCCGCCTTGCTTTGCCACCTTGCCTACTTTCTCCCTGTGAATCACAGCGACTGAATATCATACATAAATCCACACAGCACGTCCACGCCGCGGACGTACCTACATTCTAGCTGCACATATCCGTGCCCAGCGACGCGGGCGAGAAGAACGTCACGCCTTGGCCTCGCCACCACCCTGCATGGAGCACCACGGGCCCTTCTCGTCCTGCGTCAGGATGACCGGGCCGTCCTTGGTGATGCCGATGGTGTTCTCGAAGTGGGCCGCGGGCAGGCCGTCGTCCGTCACGACCGTCCAACCGTTCTCGCGCACGTGGGTCTCGTTGGTCCCGAGCGTGAGCATGGGCTCGATCGCGATCATCATGCCGACCTGCAGCAGCACGCCCCTCCCCTTCTTGCCGTAGTTGGGGACGTTGGGGTCCTCGTGCATGGAGTGGCCCACGCCGTGACCGGTGTAGTCGCGAACCACGCCATAACCGTTGTTCTCGGCCAGGGATTGCACGGCATAGCCCACGTCACCCAGGCGGTTGCCAGGGACCGCGGCCTCGATGGCGGCTTTCAGGCAGTCGCGCGTGCACTCGCAGAGGCCCTGCACCTCGGTCGGGACCTCTCCGACGTAGAACGTCCAGGCGTTGTCGCCTGCCCAGCCCGCCTTGTTGGCACCCACGTCCACGGAGAGGATGTCGCCGCTCTTGAGGATGACGCCAGGTGATGGAATGCCATGCACGACCTCGTCGTTGACGGAAGCGCAAATGCTCGCGGGAAACCCGCCGTAGCCCTTGAAGCCCGGCTTGGCGCCGTTCTGACGGATTAACGCCTCGACGGCCAGGTCGATCGACTTGGTCGACACCCCAGGCTTTGCGAGGGACCCCGCCAGTCGGAGGGCGCGCTTGGAAAGCTCGCCCGCCGTGGCGCGGTACTCGTGCATCTCGAGCTGCGTCTTGATGTGCATCATAGGCCGAGGAGCACCTTCACGTCAGCGTAGACATCGTCGACGGGACGGTCCCCGTCGACCTTCTTGAGCAGGCCCTTCTTGCCGTAGTAGTCCACAAGCGGCTCGGTCTGCTCGCGGTAGGTGTCAAGACGCTTCTTGATGGTCTCGGGCTTGTCGTCGTCGCGCTGGTACATCTCGCCACCGCAGCGCGGGCAGACGTCCACGCCGGCGCCGGCGGTATAGCCGCAGGAGCGGCAGGTGCGGCGAGAGCTCAGTCGGTTGATGATCACCTCGGGCGCAACGTCGACCAGAAGCGCCGCGTCCAGGCTGATGCCCATGGCGTCGAGCTCGCGGTCGAGCACCTCTGCCTGCGCGGTGTTGCGCGGGAAGCCGTCGAGGATGAAGCCTCGCTTGGCGTCGTCCTGGTCGAGGCGCTCCTTAACGAGGTCGATCACCAGACGGTCGGGGACGAGCTTGCCGGCGTCCATGTACCCCTTGGCCTCGACGCCGAGCTTTGACTGCGCCTTCACCGCGGCGCGAAGCAGGTCGCCCGTCGAGATGTGAGCGACGCCAAAATCCTCAACGAGCTTCTGGGCCTGGGTACCCTTGCCGGCGCCCGGTGCGCCAAGAAGGACGATCTTCATGAGTTGCCGCCTTTCGCGTTCTAATGGCCTTGCGGCCATGTCTTCACATAGGTGAATCCAGTGTAGCCGCTGCAGGCACGATCCGTCGAGAAGGGGCTGGAAATGCGGTCGATTTTCTTCCGCAGGCATTGGGCCCACGGGACAGCGCCTCTACGCTGGGTGACACGAACGCATCCACCCAGCGCATCCACCCAGCAGCGGGAACCGATTATGGGGACTCGCCCTTCTCCGCCGCGAAGCCATGGGGCCCGGGGATACAAATGCAAAAGAGGGGTCCCGAAGGACCCCTCCATTACTGTTGCGCTATTCCGCGATTGGGCTATTTGAAGAACCCGTCGTAGTTGTGCATCTTCAGCTGGCTCTCGAGCTGCGAGATCGTGTCCATTGCCACGCCGACCATGATGAGGACCGAGGTACCGCCAAACGACTGCATGAGCGTGTTGCCGGTGATCGAGAACAGGATGGACGGAACGACGGCGAGCACCGCCATGAAGAGGGCGCCGGGCAGCGTGATGTGGTCGAGAACGCTCTTGATGTACTCGGCCGTCGCGTTGCCGGGGCGAACGCCCGGGATGAAGCCGCCAGACTTGCGAAGCTGGTCGGCGGTTTCGTCCGGGTTGAACACCATGGAGGTGTAGAAGTACGCAAAGAACACGATGAGGACGACGGAGAGGATCCAGTTGACCCAGCCGGACGCGAGTGCGTTTGCGAAGGCCTGAATCCAACCGACGTTGGGGAAGAACACAGCGATCTGGGCAGGCAGGTAAAGCAGGGCGGAGGCGAAGATGATGGGCACGACGCCAGCCGTGTTTACCTTGATCGGTAGGTAGGTGGACTGGCCACCCATGATCCTGCGACCAACGACTCTCTTGGCGTACTGCACCGGGATGCGACGCTGGCCGCGCTCGATGTAGACGATCACCGGGATGATGGCAATCATGACCAGTATGGTGACGATCGTGATGATCATGCCCGTGCTGGAGGTCTTGATGGAGGTCGTCAGGGCAGAGGGAAGGCCGGCCATGATGTTCGCGAAGATGATGAGCGACATGCCGTTGCCGATTCCGCGCTGCGTGATGATCTCACCGAGCCACATGATGATGATCGCGCCAGTCAGCAGAACGCCGACGATGATGATGTCCTCGAGGAACTCGGGGAAACCAAGGTTAGAGAAGTCGATGCCGTAGCTCTTGAAGAGGAAGAGGTAGCCGATTGCGTTGATGAGCGCGAGCACGATCGTGAGGTAACGCGTGTACTGCGTGATCTTGCGCTGGCCAGCCTCGCCCTCCTTCGCAAGCTCGCCCAGCGAGGGGATCACTGCCTGGAACATCTGCAGAATGATCTGCGCGGTGATGTACGGCATGATTCCCAGGCTGAAGACGGACACACGGGAAAGTGCGCCGCCGGAGAACAGGTTGAGCACCGCGATGGCACCGCTACCGGCAGCAGCCGTCTGGAACACCTCGAGCATGCGCGCGAACGGCACGCCCGGGGCGGGCAGATAGGCACCAAAGCGATACAGGCAGAGAATCCCGATGGTGATCAGGATCTTCTTCCTGAGCTCCGGAACGCGGAACGCATTTGCGATTCCCTTTAGCACGCCTGCTCGACCTTTCCACCGGCCGCCTCAATCTTGGACTGGGCGGAAGCGGAGACCTTGTCGACCTTAACGGTGAGCTTCTTGGTCAGCTCGCCGTCGCCAAGGACCTTGACGGGGATGTAGTCGTGCTTGATGACGCCCTTCTCCTTGAGGGACTCGGCGTCGACGGTGTCGCCATCGGCGAAGAGGGCCTCGAGGCGAGCGACGTTCACGGGAGCGTACTCGACGCGAGAGTGGTTGGTGAAGCCGGGGAGCTTCGGGAGGCGCATCGCGAGCTGCGTCTGGCCGCCCTCGAAGCCGGCACCCTTGCCGCCACCGGTGCGGGAGAGCTGGCCGTTGGTGCCGCGGCCCGACGTGGTGCCGTAGCCAGAGGAGTTTCCGCGGCCGACGCGCTTGCGGGCCTTCTTGGAGCCCTCCGCGGGACGAAGATCATTGAGCTGCATTTGGGTGACTCCTAGTTCTCTTCAACCTCAACAAGGTGCTTGACCTTGAAGATCATTCCACGAACGCTCGGGTTGTCAGGCAGCACGGAGACGTCGCCAATCTTGCGGAGACCCATGGCACGGCAAGTCCTGGTCTGGTCCTCCTTGACGGACGCGACAGCGCTGTGGACGAGCTTGACGGTGAGCTTCTTCTCGTCTGCCATCGGTTAGTCCTCCTTCTTACCGTTGAACATCTCGCTGACGGTAAGACCGCGACGCTCAGCAGCCTCCTCGGGGCTGGAGAGGGACTTGAGGCCCTCGGCGGCAGCCTTGATGATGTTGAGAGCGTTGTCGGTACCGAGCGACTTGGAAAGCACGTTGGTGATGCCGGCGAGCTCGAAGAGCGGACGCACGGGGCCGCCAGCGATGACGCCGGTACCCTCGATAGCCGGCTTGATCAGGACGTGGCCGGCTCCGAAGTAGCCGTCGACGGGGTGAGGGATGGAGCCACCAGCGGTGACGGGGACCTTGAACATGTTCTTCTTGGCGTCCTCGACACCCTTCTGGATGGCCAGGGGCACCTCGGCGGACTTGCCCTGGCCGAGGCCGATGTTGCCCTTGCCGTCACCGACGACGACGAGAGCGACGAGGGACATGCGGTGTCCACCCTTGACGGTCTTGGACACACGGTGGATGTAGACTACGCGCTCCTGAAGATCGGAGTCATTCTGGCGCTTACGATCACGTGGCATTCAAATTCCTCCTAGAACTTCAGGCCCGCGGCACGGGCACCGTCTGCGAGAGCCTGGATACGGCCGTGGTAGAGGAAGCCGCCGCGGTCGAAGGTGACCTCGGTGACGCCCTTCTCGACCGCACGCTCGCCAATGAGCTTACCCACGAACTCGGCGGCCTCCTTGTTGGAGCCGACCTTGCCGAGAGCCTTGAACTCGGGGCTGAGGGTGGAAGCGGAGCAGATGGTCTTGCTGTCCTGGTCGTCGATCACCTGAGCGTAGATGTTCGCGTTGGTGCGGTGAACACTCAGACGAGGACGCTCGGCGGTGCCGAAAACCTTGGCGCGGACGCGACGCTTACGGCGCTGAAGGCCCGCACGCTTAGCCTGGTTCTTGTTCATTCCTTCTCCTTCAAACGCCACCACCTGACGGGGTGATGGTCTTCTCTATGGCCTAGCGAGACTACTTACCAGCCTTGCCGAGCTTCCTACGAATGTGCTCGCCCTCGTAGTGAATGCCCTTGCCCTTGTACGGCTCGGGCGGACGCTTGGCGCGCACCTCGGCCGCGACCTGGCCGACCTGCTCCTTGGAAATGCCCTTGACGGTGATGTGGGTGTTGTCGGGCACCTCGAAGGAGATTCCCTCGGGGGCCTCGATGACGACCTGGTGGGAGTAGCCGAGCGAGAGGTCAAGGTTCTTGCCCTTGAGGGCGGCACGGTAGCCGACGCCGGTGAGCTCGAGCTTCTTCTCGAAGCCCTCGGAAACGCCGAGCACCATGTTGTGGATGAGGGTGCGAGTGAGACCCTGCTGGGCGTTGGAGTCCATCGTGTCGTCGTTGCGGGCGACGAGGACCTCGGAGCCCTCCTGAGAGATGGTCACGAGGTCGGAGAAGGTGCGAGAGAGCTCGCCCTTGCCGCCCTTGACCGTGACGGTGGAACCGTCGATAGTCACAGTAACGCCAGCGGGAACCGTGACAGGCTTCTTACCAATACGAGACATTGTCTCCTCCTATCTAGATTCGACCGTTGGTTACCAGATGTAGCAGATGACCTCGCCGCCGATGCCGAGCTTGCGGGCATCGCGGTCGCACATCATGCCCTTGGAGGTGGAGATGACGGCGGTGCCGAGTCCACCCTGGACACGCGGCATGTCAGCTGCGGTGGTGTAAATGCGGAGGCCCAGCTTGGAGACGCGGCGGATGCCACGGATAACCTTGCTGTGACGCGGGCCGTACTTGAGCGTGACGTGCAGGGTCTTCTGGGGCTTGGTGTCCTCGACCTCGTACGACGCGATGTAGCCCTCCTCGCAGATGACGCGCGCGACCTCGACCAGGACCTTGCTCGAGGGCATGGAGACCTCGGACTTGCCGGCAGAGTTTGCGTTGCGGATGCGCGTCAGCATGTCTGCGATGGGATCAGTAACCTTCATTGATTCCTTCTCCTTCGTTAGTGATGAAACTGCGCGTTCGGTTCATCTGGACCCTTAGCCCAGATGCCTTAACGCCAGAGCCCTTAGCCTACCAGGATGCCTTGGTGACGCCAGGGAGCTCGCCCTTGCTCGCCAGCTCGCGGAAGCAGACACGGCAGAGGCCGAACTTGCGATAGACGGAGTGGGGACGCCCACAGCGCTGGCAGCGGTTCTGCTTGCGGGTCGAGAACTTCGGCTCACGGTTCGCCTTGACGATCATCGATGTCTTAGCCACAAATCCTCCTTCAGGAAGAGACCCCGACGCCCTGTCGGGGTGTTTGACGAAACTTTGACTAGTCCTTCTTGAACGGGAAGTTGAAGGCGGAGATGAGCGCCCTGCCCTCCTCGTCCGTCGGGGCGGTGGTCACGATGGTGATGTCCATACCACGGACGTGGTCGATCTTCTCGAAGTCGATCTCGGGGAAGATCAGCTGCTCGGTGACGCCCATGGAGAAGTTGCCGTGGCCGTCGAAGGACTTGTTGCTGATGCCACGGAAGTCGCGGATGCGAGGGATGGCGATGCAGATCAGGCGGTCGAGGAACTCGTACATGCGGTCGCCGCGAAGGGTCACCTTGGCGCCGATGGCCTGGCCCTCACGCAGGTGGAAGGTAGCGATGGACTTGCGGGCGTGCGTGATCATCGGCTGCTGGCCGGTGATGGCGCGAAGGTCCGCGACGGCACCGTCGATGGCCTTGGAATCGGTAGCGGCCTCGCCGACGCCCATGTTGACGACGATCTTCTCGATCTTGGGGATCTGGTTGACGTTGCCGTAGTTGAACTGCTTCTGCATTGCGTCACGAATCTCGGAGACGTACTTCTCCTTCAGACGCGGCACGTACTTCTCGGCCATCTGGCACTCCTAACTCATGGGGTTTTAAGTGCGGGGTTGGTCCTCGCACCTCCCAGTCCCTGCGACTGGGAGCCGTGCGCTCTAGGGTTTTAGGCATACCTATCCCCACATAGAGACGCAAGGTTAGATATTACGTGTTTCTCGCCCGCTTTACCAGCGTCTTTTTCCTGGGGCGGAATCTTCGCAGTTTTGACAAAAGAAGGGTCCGCCCATTTGGACGGACCCTTGCGTGATTTCGCTATGGGCGAGAAGGACTAGAACTTTGCGCCGCACTTCTTGCAGACGCGGACCTTCTTGCCGTCCTCCTCGGCGTGGCCGACGCGGGTGGCCTTGCCGCAGGTGGGGCACACGAGCGCGACGTTGGAGACGTCGATCGCGGCCTCCTTCTCGACGATGCCGCCCTGCTGGTTGGCCTGGGTCGGGCGCTGGGCCTTCTTGACGACCGCGACGCCACGAACGACAACCTTGCCCTCGGCGGGAAGAGCCTTGATGACCTCGCCGCGCTTGCCCTTGTCCTTACCGGACAGGACCTCGACCTGGTCGCCCTTCTTCACGTTCATCTTTGCCATTCGTTCTCACTCCCCCTACAGCGTCTCGGGTGCGAGCGAGACGATCTTCATGTACTTGTGATCGCGCAGCTCGCGAGCGACGGGCCCGAAGATACGGGTACCCTTGGGCTCGCCATCCTTGTTGACCAGGACGCAGGCGTTCTGGTCGAACTTGATGTAGCTGCCGTCCTTGCGACGGGTCTCCTTGGTGGTGCGAACGACGACGCAACGCACGACGTCGCCCTTCTTAACAGAGCCGCCCGGCGTGACCTCCTGCACGGCGCACATGATGACGTCGGCGAGGCCAGCATAACGGCGCTTGGAGCCACCCATGACCTTGATGCACTTCACGCGCTTGGCGCCGCTGTTGTCAGCGACGTTGAGCATGGTCTCCATCTGAATCATTGCTGTTCCTCCATACCTGCCCCCCAGAGGTGCGCTCGCCGAGGCGGCGCACTTGAGGGAACGGGGTGAATACGATCGCTACTTTGCCTTCTCCACGATCTCCACGACGCGCCAACGCTTGGTCTTGGACATGGGGCGGGTCTCCATGACGCGGACGGTGTCGCCGAGGCCACACTCGTTCTTCTCGTCATGGCAGTGGAGCTTCTTGGAGATGGTCATCATCTTGCCGTACTTGGGGTGGTGCTTACGGTAAGTGATCTGAACGGTGACGGTCTTGTCGCCAGAGAGGGAGATGACCTCACCGGTGCGGACCTTACGAGCGTTCCTGCTTTCGGTTTCTGCCATTTCTGTCTCCTGCAACTAGTTCTGGGCAGCGGCGTTGTCCGCTGCGATCTGACGAGCGCGCATCTCGGTCTGGATGCGGGCGATGTCACGCTTCACCTGCGAGACGCGGGCGGTGTTGTCCAGCTGGCTGGTAGCCATCTGGAAGCGAAGGTTGAACAGCTCCGCGCGACCATCCTCGAGCTTCTGTGCAAGCTCCTCGTCGGAAAGCTCTCGAATATCCTTGTACTTCATAGTGACTACTCCTCCACGTCCTGGTCGGCGCGGGTGATGATCTTGGTCTTGATCGGCATCTTGTACTGGGCCAGACGCAGGGCGGCCTTTGCGGTCTCCTCGTCGACGCCGCCGATCTCGAACATGATGCGGCCGGGCTTGACGACGGCCACCCACTCTGCGGGATCGCCCTTGCCCTTACCCATACGGGTCTCGAGCGGCTTCTTGGAGATGGGCTTGTCCGGGAAGATGGTGATCCAGATCTTGCCGCCACGCCTCATCCTACGGGTGATGGCGACACGAGCGGCCTCGATCTGACGGTTGGTGATCCAGTGACGCTCCAGGGCGACCAGGCCGTAATCGCCAAAGTGCAGCTCGGTGTTGCCCTTGGCCTGGCCCTTCATGGAGCCGCGCTGAACCTTGCGGTGAAGGACTCGCTTGGGTGCCAGCATTAGCGACCCCTCCTCTCGTTGCGACGGCGGGGACGGCTGGAGCCCTCAAGCGCCGGGTTGGGCGCAGGCTGGCCAGGCATCTTCTCGCCAAGATAAATCCAAACCTTCACGCCGCAGGCACCCATGGTGGTGCGAGCGGTTGCCTCGCCAAAGCCGATCTTGGCGCGCAGGGTGTGCAGGGGCACGCGACCCTCACGGGACCACTCGCGACGACCCATCTCGGCGCCGTTCAGACGGCCGGAGCACTGGACGCGGATGCCCTTGGCGCCGGCCTTGCGGGCGGACTGGATGGCCTTGCGTACGGCACGGCGGAAGGCGATGCGGCCCTCGAGCTGCTCGGCGATGGACTGAGCCACGAGCTGAGCGTCAAGCTCGGGACGCTTGATCTCGATGACGTCCACGGAAATGTTGCCCTTGGAGACGCCCACGATCTTCTCGAGCTCGGCGCGGAGCGCGTCGATCTCGGAGCCCTTCTTGCCGATGACGATGCCCGGACGGGCGGTGTAGATGATGACCTTCACCTTGTCGCCGGCGCGCTCGATGTCAACGCGGGAAAGCGCGGCGCTCGCAAGCTTCTTCTCCAGGAACTTGCGGACCTTCAGATCGTTGCCAAGGTTCTTGGCGTAGTCCTTCTTATCGGCGTACCAACGGGAACGCCACTCCTCGGTGATGCCGAGACGGAAGCCAGTAGGCTGTACTTTCTGACCCATACTTCCCCTACGCCTCCTTTCGAGGTGCAACGACGATGGTGATGTGGCTGGTGCGCTTGTTGATGCGCGACGCGGAACCCTTGGCGCGAGGACGGATGCGCTTCAGCGTGGGGCCCTCGTCGACGTAGGCGGACACGATCTGGAGGTTCTCGGAGCGAAGGCCGTTGTTGTTCTCGGCGTTCGCCACGGCGGAGCGGAGGACCTTCGCGACCGGCTCGGCGGCTGCGCGGGTGTTGAACTGGAGCAGCTCGAGCGCCTTGTCCACGGACTTGTTGCGAATCTGGTCCACGACCAGGCGGACCTTGCGGGGAGCCATGCGCACGTACTTGGCGGTGGCCCTGACCTCGTTGTTGTTAGCCATTTATTCCATACCCCCTGTTAAGCCTGCTTGTGGCCACGGAAGGTGCGGGTGGGCGCGAACTCGCCCAGCTTGTGGCCGACCATGGACTCGGTAACGTAAACGGGGACATGCTTGCGGCCATCGTGGACGGCGATCGTGTGACCGACCATCTCGGGGAAGATGGTGGAGGAACGCGACCAGGTCTTGATGACCTCCTTCTTGCCAGCCTCGTTCATAGCGGCGACACGCGCAAGGAGGCGAGTCTCCACAAACGGGCCCTTCTTGAGACTTCTGCTCATTCTTAGGTACTCCTAATACTCGTGTTCCGGCTACTTCTTGTTGCGACGACGGATGATGAGGCGGTTCGATGCCTTCTTCGGGTCGCGGGTCTTGTAGCCCTTCGTCGGCTTGCCCCAAGGCGTGACGGACGGACGACCAGAGGTGTGGTTCTTGCCCTCGCCGCCGCCGTGCGGGTGGTCGACAGGGTTCATGACGGTACCACGGACGGTCGGGCGCACGTTCATGTGGCGCTTGCGGCCGGCCTTGCCGATCACGATGTTGCTGTGCTCGGCGTTGCCCACGACGCCGATGGTGGCGCGGCAGGTGAGAAGAACGCGGCGAAGCTCGCCGGAAGGCATGCGGAGCGCGGCGTAGCCGTTGTCCTTACCCATGAGCTGGACGGAGGTGCCGGCGGAACGAGCCATCGCGGCGCCCTTGCCAGGCTGGAACTCGACGTTGTGGAGCAGGGTGCCAACGGGGATCTCGGACAGCACGGTGCAGTTGCCCGGCTTGATGTCGACGTCCTTGGTGCCGCTGACGACGACGTCGCCAACGTGCAGGCCCTCGGGAGCGAGGATGTAGGCCTTCGCGCCGTCGGCGTAGTGCAGCAGGGCGATGTTCGCGGTGCGGTTGGGGTCGTACTCGATGGTCGCGACCTTGGCCGGCACGTTGTCCTTGTTGCGCTTGAAGTCGATCTTGCGATAGCGACGCTTGACGCCGCCACCCTGGTGACGGGTGGTGATGCGGCCGTTGTTGTTGCGGCCGGCCTTCTTGGGCAGGGGCTCGAGGAGGGACTTCTCGGGCTTGTCGGTAGTGATCTCCGCGAAGTCGGAGATGGTCTGCCAACGCCTGCCGGCGCTCGTTGCCTTCAGATGTCTAACTGCCATTACAATTTCCCTTTCTTGTCCGTTGGCCAGACCGCCCGGGAATGGCGACCTGACACCGGATTACCACGGTACCGCGCGTATCCATCATGCGCGGCATAAGAGCCCGGCCTCCGAGGAGGCTCGGGCGAAGAACCAGTTACTCCTCGGCAGCAGCGCCCTGGTTGGAGAAGACCTCGATCTGCTCACCATCGGCGATGGTGACGACAGCCTTCTTCCAGGTGCGGGTCTTGCCGGTGACATAGCGGACACGCTTGTTCTTGGGCTTGACCCACATGGTGTTGACCTTGAGGACGTGAACGTTGAAGAGCTTCTCGACCGCGTCGGCAATCTCCTCCTTGGGAGCCTTGGCGGCAACCTCGAAGGTGTACTTGCCCTGCGACATCAGGTCGAACGAGCGCTCGGAGACGACCGGGCGAATGATGACGTTGTAGACGGAGTTCATTACGCGAGCACCTCCTCGAGCTGCCTAGCGACTGCGGTGGACATGACGAGGGCGCCGTTGTCCAGCAGGTTGCGGGTGTTGGCCTCGGAAACGCCGATGACGTTGACCTTGGGGACGTTCCTGAACGCGAGGTAGGTGTTGACGTCCTCGTCGTCGACCACGACGGTCACGCGCTTCTCGGCAACGGAGAGTGCCTTGAGAAGTGCGACGGCCTGCTTGGTCTTGGCGTCGGCGAAGTTCAGCTCGTCAACGAGCATGAGCTCGCCGTCAGCGAGCTTGCCGGAGAGGACGGAGCGCATAGCAAGCTTCTTCTCCTTGTTGTTGGCGCGCTTGGAGTGATCACGGACCTGGGGCCCGAAGATCACGCCGCCGCCGACCCACTGGCCAGCGCGGATGGATCCCTGGCGGGCACGACCGGTGCCCTTCTGGCGCCAAGGCTTGACGCCGCCGCCGGAGACCTCGTGGCGGTTCTTGACGGAGTGGGTGCCCTGACGGAGGGAGGCCTCGTAGGCCACGACTACCTGGTGCACCACGGGAATGTTCGGCTCAATGCCGAAGACGTCGGAGGAAAGCTCGACCTCGCCGGCCGCCTTCCCCTCCGCGTTCTTAACTTCGATCTTGGACATTAGTCCTCCTTGTTAGCCTTAGGGTGTGATTGCGATGGGCCCTTAGGCCATGCGGATCGAAACGAGCGCGTTCTTGCCGCCGGGGACAGCACCCTTGATGAGCATGAGGTTCTGCTCGGCATCGACGCGAACGAGCTTCAGGTTCTTGACGGTCACGCGGGCGTTGCCGTAGTGGCCAGCCATGTGCAGGCCCTTGCGGACGCGCGCGGGGTAGGCGCACTGGCCGATGGAGCCGGGCTTGCGGTGGTTCTTGTGGGAGCGGTGCCAGTCAGCGCCGGAGAAGTTCCAACGCTTCATGGTTCCCTGGAAGCCCTTGCCCTTGGAGGTGCCGATGACGTCGACGGTCTTGACGTCCGCGAAGTCTGCAACGGTGACCTTCTCGCCGGTCGCATGCTCCTCGCCCTCGGGGACGCGAACCTCGCGCAGGAAGCGCATGGGCTCGACGCCGGCGGCGGCGAAGTGGCCGGACATGGGCTTGTTGACGTGCTTGGCCTTGATGTCGCCGAAGCCAATCTGGACGGCGTCATAGCCATCGGTTGCCTTCGTCTTGACCTGCGAGACGACGCAGGGGCCAGCCTGGACGACGGTGACGGGCACGACGTTGTCGTCCTCGTCCCACACCTGGGTCATCCCGAGCTTGCGGCCGAGAATAGTGTTGACCATTCCTGGTCCTTTCCTTAGGTGGTCATGGGACCCTAGAGGCGCATCCTGCGCCCCTCCCCAGCGGACCACATCCAACGGGTGCTTCGCGCTTGAGCTGGGCATCTTCCTCGCGGGCAGGCATTCCCTCACAGGACGGGAATGAGCGATTTAGACACAGTTGCCCAATTGCGGCAGCCTGTCTAGTGTACACGCTCGGGACCGTGGTATGCAAAGAGATTTTCTCGCCACAATCCCTGCAAAAATCGCTGGTAAAGCCCGGCGGCACGCGTCTTCTGATGCGCGCCGTCGCACAACAAAGCACCCCGCCGCCATAAGGCGACGGGGTGCCGTCACATCAACCCGTTAGGGCATCGATAGGCTTAGAGCTTGATCTCGATGTCCACGCCTGCGGGAAGGTCGAGGCGCATGAGGGAGTCGACCGTGGACGAGCTGGGGTCGAGGATGTCGATGAGGCGCTTGTGGGTGCGCATCTCGAACTCCTCGCGGGAGTCCTTGTCCTTGTGCGGCGAGCGGATGACCGTGTAGAGGTTGCGCTCGGTGGGCAGGGGGATAGGACCAGAGACACGGGCGCCGGTCTTCTGCGCGGTGTCAACGATGAGCTTCGCGGACTGGTCAACGACCTCGTGATCGTAGCCCTTGAGGCGGATCCTGATCTTCTGGCTTGACACTTCTAATACCTCCATCAAATGGCAGCGGCTGGCTGCCGTTGGCTACTTAACTTAGGCGTTGACGCCGCTCTTCGCGACGATCTCGTCCCTGATGTTCTTCGGGACGGGCTCGTAGCTCGAGAACTGCATGGTGTAGGACGCGCGGCCCTGGGTCTCGGAGCGAAGGTCGGTAGCATAGCCGAACATCTCGCCCAGGGGCACCTTGGCGCGGATGACCTTGGTGTTGGTGCGGTCCTCCATGCCCTCGATCTTGCCACGGCGACCGGAGAGGTTGCCCATGACGTCGCCCATGTACTGCTCGGGCGTCTCGACGGTGACCTCCTCGACGGGCTCGAGAAGGACGGGGTCGGACTGCTGCAGGGCGTTCTTGATTGCCATGGAGCCAGCGATCTTGAACGCGGCCTCGGAGGAGTCGACCTCGTGGTAGGAGCCGTCGACCAGGGTGACCTTGATGTCCTGCACGGGGTAGCCAGCGATGACGCCGGACTCCAGAGCCTCCTGGATGCCCTTGTCGACAGAGGGGATGTACTCCTTGGGGACGGAGCCGCCGACGGTGCCGTCGACGAACTCGTAGCCAAAGCCCGGCTCCATCGGCTCGAGGTCGATGATGGCGTCGCCGTACTGGCCACGGCCGCCGGACTGGCGGACGAACTTGCCCTGGACGTGCTGGACTGCGTGACCGGCGGTCTCGCGGTAGGCGACCTGCGGCTTGCCCACGTTGCAGTCAACGTGGAACTCGCGGCGCAGACGGTCGACGATGATCTCGAGGTGCAGCTCGCCCATGCCGGCGATGATGGTCTGGCCGGTCTCC
>NZ_JBJEHW010000026.1:0-5747 GCF_051876455.1 Parafannyhessea sp. | reverse complement strand
ATCTTTCCCACGCTGGTGCTGACGATGAGCGCCACGGAGTAGCTCGAGTACACCAAGGTAAGCGCGAGCGATGACCTGCGCGGCCCCGCCAGCTCCGGGATGAACGTGACGCCCACGGCCAGAAGCGCGCCGGATATGGAGCCCAGCAGCATGCGCGCGGCCAGCAGCACGCCAAAGCTCGTGGCGAAGGCGGACATGACGTTGCCCACGCAGAAGAGCGCAAGGTAGACGAGCATGAGCGAGTAGCGGCGGAACCGCCCCGTGGACAGCGCCAGCACGGGCGTCATGATGGCGTAGAGCAGCGCGAACAGGCTGACGAGCTGGCCCGTCTGGGCGATGCTCACGCCCAGGTCGTGCGCGAGGTTGGTCTGGATGCCGATGACGATGAACTCCGCGCAGCCGAGCGAGAAGCCCAGCAGCACGAGCAGCGCCAGCCGCAGGATCGTGAGCCCCCTCGAGCCGGTACCGTTCGTTCTCCTGGTCACCAATGCCTCTGCCTGTGCCATCGTGCGGCTGCCTCCGAATCCGTCGTCCGTTGTCCGACGGTGTAGGGTAGCACGCGACGGCGCCGGCACGGCCGGGGGCAGGTGGATTCCAGAGGAGGGCCGCAGTAGGGCGGGTGAGAAGCGCGCGCAACCGCCGTCGGACCCCTGGGCCGGGGTAGGGTCTACCATATGGCTACCGACGGAGTGGGAGGGCCCATGGCAGACAGCGGAAAGTTCGAGGCGCTCAAGCGCGACCTGGTGGAGAAGAACGAGCGTGCGTACGGCGCGGAGGTGCGGGACCGCTGGGGAGATGCAGCCGCGGACGCCGCCAACGCACGCCTGATGGGGCTCTCGCGGGAGGAGTTCGAGCGCGCGCGTCGGCTCGAGGCGGAGGTCAGGGCCGAGGTGCTGGCGGGCCTTGCGGACGGCGACCCGGACGGGTCCCACGGCGCGGCTGCCGCCCGCGCGCACGCCGGCTGGCTGCAGCTGTTCTGGCCCAAGGGCACGTACACGCCGGAGGCCCACGCGCTTCTCGCCCAGTCGTACCTTGCGGACGAACGCTTCCGCGCGTACTACGAGGCGTGGGCGCCCGGCGCCGCGGAGTTCCTGATTCGCGCGATCGAGGCGCTGGCGCAGGAATCTGCAAGCTAGGGCGTCGCGGCTAGATCGAGGTGAGGCTCGAGCGGAAGCTCTCCATCTGGTCCTCCGCGAGGTCCGCGATTGCCTTGTCGAGGTACGGGAGCATCTGCTGCGCCTGGTCGGGCAGCGTGCCCTGCAGCCGCACGACGTTGGAGACGTGGTAGCCCAGCAGGTAGGTCCGCTTGGGGTACGCTGACACGAACTCGCGCAGCTCCTGCAGGATCTCGCGCTCGGGCGCCTGCTCAAAGCGCCCCTCGCGGATGTCGTCCCAGAGTGGCGTCCCCGAAAACGGCGTCATGGTGTGGACCATGATGATGTCGGGGTTGACCTGCGAGAACGTCTGGACCGTGGCACGTGCCGCCTCGACGCATTGGCCCTTGCCGGCCATGCCGATGAGGTAGAAGAACGCGTAGGTGAGCCCCGCCGCGTCCAGCCTGGCGCACTGCTTCACGATGTCCGCGGCGCGAAATCCCTTGCGCATGAAGTCGAGCGCGGGGTCGTAGCCGGACTCCGCCCCGATGGAGATGCGGCTGAGCCCCAGGTCCGTGAGCTGTGCCAGCTGGTCGTCGGTCTTCCTGGCGACGTCCGTCACGCGGGCGAAGCAGCCGACGGAGCGCACCTGGGGCAGCAGCTCGTGGATGCGCCGCAGCGTCCACGCGAGGTCCTCCTGCGGAATGGCGAGGGCGTCGCCGCCCGCAAGGAAGATGCGGGGCACCTGCGTGCCGGACGCCGCCAGCTCCTGCAGGTCCTCCTCCACCTCCTCGCGGGGAGAGACGCGAAAGCCGTCCCTGTACATGTCGCAGAAGCGGCAGCGGTTGTGCGAGCAGCCCGACGCGACCTGCAGCAGCTCCATGTTGGTCTCGAACAGCGGGCGCCAGAAGGCGCCGTCCGCGTAGTGCATACTACTCCTCAGAACGTGGTTGGCCGGGCAGCGCCGCCGCCCGGCCCCTTGCGATTCAAAGGCTATTGCAGTAACGCGGCCACAACCAGTAACCACGGGGAGCATGAGTCGCTCATGTTCCCCTGAGCTTGTGGCTACCTTTCGCCCTCGGAGCGGACGGCCGCCTTGATGGACGGCACGATCCTGACGACGACCCAGACGCCCGCCGCGACCACGGCGGCCGCGATCACCACGAGCGTCGCCGCGTCGATGGCGCCGGACGCGCTGGACGCGGCCTGGCTCCAGGCGGAGCCGGCAAAGTAGCCCACGCTGCACAGGACCGTGTTCCACACCAGCGAGCCCAGGACCGTGTAGAGGCTGAACTTGCCCAGGCGCATGCCGGACGTCCCCGCGGGGATCGATATCAGGCTGCGCACGATGGGCACGCAGCGGCACACCAGCACGGTGATGGCGCCGTGGTTGCGGAACCAGCCGACGGCGGTCTGGACGTCATCCTCCCTGAAGCCCAGGGCGTGCAGGGGCTTGGACGCCAGCAGCCTGCGCAGGCGCTCCTCGCTCAGCACGCGTCCCACGCCAAAGAGCGCGTACGCCCCCACGAGCGACCCGACGGTGGCCGCGACGATGGCCCCGGGCAGGGTCATGGTGCCGACGCTGGCCAAAAAGCCGGCCGCCGGCAGGATCACCTCGCTCGGGATGGGCGGGAACACGTTCTCCAGAAACACGAGCGCCGCCAGGGCAAGGTAGCCGAACTTACTGATGAGCGCGAGCATGGTCGCCTGCATGTCCTTCTCCAATCCTCCTGGGCGGCCCCGTGCCGCCCCCGCTTGGACGACCCGTATGCTCCCACGCCCCGCTAAACCCCACCGCACGGCTGCCTAAACGCTGGCTTAACGGCCGCGGGTCCCGTTTATCCAGCGTTTAGCCTGCCGTTAGCCCTGCTACAGGCGTTGCTGCGAGGATTGCCACCGTCAGATGAGTGTGGCGGCGCGTGCGTCGCCCGGACGGGGGAGCGTGAGGGCGATGGCCCAGAGGGTAGTGAGATCGACGGTGGCCGGCGGCAAGGCCGACCTTGTGGTGTGCGTGGCGTGCGGGCTGGGGTTCGCGCTGGTTGCCGCCCTGGTGGGGACGGGCATGACGGCGCGCCTGGACGAGGCGGCGCTCGTGCTGGCGTCCTCGGCCAGGGCGCCGTGGCTCACGCACGCGCTCCTGCTCGCGACCAACGCGCTCGGCCCGCTTGCGATGGTCGCCGTCGCGGTCGTGGCCACGCTCGCGCTTGCCCGGGGGCACGTCCTTCTCAACCTAGTGACCGTCGGCGGCGCCTGCGCGCTCAACGTGGTGCTCAAGGCGGCGTTCTGCCGCCCGCGCCCGGAGGCCTTCGCGCTGGTGGCCGAGAAGGGCTTCTCGTTCCCCTCGGGGCACGCCATGGTGTGCACGGCGGTCCTCGCGCTGCTGTGGCTCGAGCTGAGGCCGCGGCTCGGCGAGCGGGGCGGCAGGGCCCTTGCGGTCGTCTGCGCATGCCTGGTGGCGCTCGTGTGCGCGAGCCGCGTGTACCTGGGCGCGCACTATCCCTCCGACGTCGTGGCCGGCGTGCTGGCCTCGCTCGCCTGGGTGGCGCTCGTGCACCGGCTGGCATCGCGCGCCGGCGGCGTGGCCCGGCCCGCCTGGTGCGGGCGGACCGCGGACGCACGATAATGGAGGCGGGCCGGTTGGAGCCCTCGCATGCGGGAGGTCACATGTCACAGCAGACTTCGGGCGGGACCACGGGCGCGCCTTCGGGCGGAAGGACCATCAGGCACCGCCTGCTGGTGTCCAACGTCCTCATGATCGTGGTGCCCGTCGCCATCGCGGCGCTGGTGGGCGTGGCCTGCCTGGCCGTCATCTACAACACCATGCACTCGGGCAGCGGCGTCGGCCTGGGTGACGAGGGCGACTTCTACTGGACGGGCCGGGCCGCGGCCGAGCTGGTGGAGAAGGGCATGGGCTCCGGCGTCGACTCCGCCAAGCTCGACGGCGTGGCGGACGCGCTCGCCAAGGGCGGCCTCTCGTTCGCCGTGCTGGACGGCGACTCCGTGGCGTACCGCTCGCCCGGCGTCACCGGTGCGGAGCTCGCCCTCGCGCGGACGGCCATATCCGCGGGTGGCCTGCCCACGGTGCTCCGGACCTCGTCCACCTCGGTCTTCGTGATCGGCAATCAGGGCAGGGGCTCGGCAGCCGGCAGCCACATAGCCGTGTTCGGCAGGGTGCACGAGGTCGCGGGCGGCACGCTCAAGACCGCCGCGATCGCGAGCGGCGCCGCGCTGCTGGCGGCCGTCGTCCTGGCCGTCGTCCTCATGAACCGTTTCTGCCAGCGCTACGTGTACGACCGCATCACGGGCCCCATCGGGCAGCTCGAGCGCGGGGTCGAGCACGTGTCCGCGGGCGACCTCTCGTACCGGGTCAACTACCGCGGCGACGACGAGTTTGGCCCCATCGCGCGCTCCTTCGACCAGATGGCACAGGGCCTGGAGGACGCCGCCGCCCGCGAGGAGCACGAGCGCCGCGCCCGCCAGGAGCTCGTGGCGTGCATCTCGCACGACCTGCGCTCGCCGCTCACGTCCATCCGCGGCTACGCCGAGGGGCTGCTCGACGGCATCGCCACCACGCCGGAGCGCCAGCGGCGCTACGCCTCGCGCATCGTGGCCAAGACGGAGCAGATGAGCGAGCTCGTGTCGCAGCTCTTCCTCTTCTCCAAGCTCGACCTGGGCGACTTCTCGCACCAGGAGCGCCGCTGCGACCTTGCGGACTACGCGCGCAAGCTGGTGGAGAAGAACGCGGACGACTACGCCCGGCGCGGGATCGGCCTGCGCCTGGGCACGGTGGAGTCGGCGTCCGCCCTGGCCGACGCGAGCCTGCTCGAGCGCGCCGTGACCAACGTGCTCGACAACGCCGTGCGCTACGCCCCCGGCTGCACCGTGACGGCGTCCGTCCTGGGCGCGCCCGGGCGCCCGCGGCTCGTGCTCGCCGATGACGGCCCCGGCGTGCCGGACGAGGCGCTGCCGCACCTGTTCGAGCTCTTCTACCGCGACGACCCCGCCCGCAGCGCGCAGAAGGGCGGCAGCGGCCTGGGCCTCGCAATCGTGAGGCGTGCCATGGACGCCATGGGCGGCACCGCCCGCGCGCTGCGCACGGAGGGCGGAGGGCTTACCATCGAGCTGGAGTTCTCGCCCGCGGAGCAGGCGGGCCAAGGCGAGGAGAAAGGCGAGGGGGCGACGCGATGAGTGCTGCGAACGCGTACCAGAGGCAGGCGCCGGCGGGAAGGATCCTGGTGGTGGAGGACGACCAGGACATCGCCGAACTCGAGCGCGACTACCTGGAGGCATCCGGCTATATGGTGGTGCTGGCGACCGACGGCAACAAGGGCCTGGCGCTGGGGCTCTCCGGCGGGTTCGACCTCGCGATCCTGGACGTGATGCTGCCGGGGATGGACGGCCTCGCCGTGTGCCGCCAGCTGCGCGAGCGCACGAGCATGCCCGTCATCATGGTGACGGCCCGCGGGGAGGACGTGGACGTGATCCGCGGCCTGGGCGTAGGCGCCGACGACTACGTGACCAAGCCCTTCTCACCCAGCGTTCTGGTGGCGCGCGTGCGGGCGCGCCTGGCCGAGGTGGAGCGTCTCAGGGGAGAGGAGCGCGCTTCCCAGGCGGCGCCGCTTTCGGTGGGGTATGTCGAGCTCGACCCGGCGT
>NZ_JBJEHW010000025.1:0-5807 GCF_051876455.1 Parafannyhessea sp. | reverse complement strand
TCACCCCGTGTTCTGCAGGCCGGCGGAGACTCCGGAGACGGTGCAGAGGATCAGGTAGATCAGGCGCTCCTTCTCGTCCGCGGTGAGCACCTGGCCGCGCAGGCGCATGCGCGCAAGGGACATGACCTGCGCGATCGACAGCGCGTTCACGTACGGCAGGCGCATGCGGATGACGGGGCCGAGCACGCGGCGGTGCTGCAGCGGCCACTCGTCGCCCACGATGGCGAGCACCCACTTGCGGGTGAGGCGCATCTCGTCCAGGACCTTCTTGCTCAGGTCCTCGCGGTTGGCAAGCGAAAGGTAGAGCTTGCCGATGCGCTCGTCCGTCTTGGAGAGCGACATCTCGATGTTGTCGATGAAGGTCGAGAAGAGCGGCCACTCCTTGTAGGCGCTCTGCAGTCGCTCCATGTCGCCGAACTTCTCGCACGCCGTGCCCAGGCCGTACCACGCGGCGAGGTTGATGCGCGCCTGCGACCACGAGAAGATCCACGGGATCGTGCGGAGGTCGTCCAGGGACTTGGCGCCCAGGCCGCGCTTGGCGGGACGGGAGCCGATGGGCATGAGGCCGACCTCGGTGAGCGGCGTGACGGTGCTGAACCACTCCGCAAAGCCGTCCGTGTTGAGGAGGTCGAGGTAGCGGTCGCGGCTCGCCTCCGTGAGCGCCTTGGAGACGTCCTCGTACTTCTCGGTCGACTCCGTGTTGACGAGCTCGGTCGAGGGAGCGCTCTGCAGCAGCGTGGCGCCGGCGACCTCCTCGATGTGGCGGCGGGCCAGCGTGCGGTTGCCGTAGCGCGCGAAGATGACCTCGCCCTGCTCCGTGAGCTTGAAGCGGCAGTTGACGGAACCCTTGGGCTGGGCCAGGACCGCGCGGTTCGCGGGGCCGCCGCCACGGCCGACTGCGCCGCCGCGGCCGTGCATCAGCGTGAGGTCGATGTCGTTCTCCTCCGCCCACTGCGCGATGGCGGCCTGAGCCTTGTGCAGCACGAACGTGGCCGTCGTGGGGCCCTCGTCCTTGGAGGAGTCGGAGTAGCCGAGCATGACCTCCATCTTGCGGCCGGTCTCGGACAGGCGGCGCTGCACGTCGGGCAGCTCGAGCATCTGGTTGAGGGTGTCGACCGCGTTCTCCAGGTCCTCCACCTGCTCGAACAGGGGGATGACGTCGAGCACGGGCACGTCCTCGGCATGCGCGAACGCGAGGCGCGCGAGCTCGTAGACGTCGGCCACGTTCTGGGCGCTCTTGGTGAAGCTGATGATGTAGCGGCGCGCGGCCTTGACGCCGTTGCGGCGCTGGATGGAGCCGATGGCGCGGAAGGTGTCGAGCACCTCCTTAGTCATGGGCTGCAGCTCGCCACGCTCGCCCCAGCGGCCGTGCTCGCGGATGTCCTCGAGCGCGCGGGTGTGCACGAGCGAGTGCTGACGGAACTCCATCTCCACGAGGTGGAAGCCAAAGGTCTCGGCCTGCCAGATGATCTTCTGGACGGGACCGTAGGCGGTGCGGACGGCGCCGGCCTGTGCGAGGGACGACTGCACGACCTTGAGGTCGCTGATGTAGTCCTCGGCCGTCTGGTACATGATGTCGGCCGTGCGCTGGATCGTGGCCTCCAGGCGGTTGGAGATGACGATCATGGCGGCGCGGTGCAGCTCAGAGGCGGACACGCGCAGCGCGGAGGCGGACAGCGCCTCGCTCATCTCCACCTGGTGGCTCCACAGGTTCATGAGCTCCTTGGAGGGCTTGGTCGTGCGCGCGTCGAGCGTGAGGTTGCGGCCCACCCAGGCGGTGCGGTCACGCAGCGCCTCCAGGATGTGGACGCGGTACTTCTCGCTCACCTCGCGACTCACCTTGGCCGTGACGTTGGGGTTGCCGTCGCGGTCGGAGCCGATCCAGCTGCCGGGGTGGAAGAACGCGGGACAGACGGGCGGCACGGTGCCGGCCTTGTCGCCCAGCTCCCAGTCGTCAAAGCGACGGTAGACCTCGGGCACGGTGTCGAACAGCGTGTAGTCGAAGATCGAGATGACCGTGTCGGCCTCCTGGACCGGCGTCGGCTTCTTGATGGCGATGGGGCTCGTGCGCAGCAGGGCCTCGATCTCCTGCAGCATGCGGCGCTCGTTCTCCGCGCGCTCGGTCGGACCCAGGTAGGGGCGCTGCTCCAGCAGGTCCGCGATGCGGTGGATCTTGCCCTCGGTCGCCTTGCGGCGTGCCTCGGTGGGGTGCGCGGTGAAGACGGGGTGAAACTCCAGGCGGTTCAGGAGCGCGTGCGCCTTGGCGCGGCCGCACTCGTCGACCAGCTTGTCGTACGCGACCGTGATCTCGTTCACGGGGTCCTCGCGCGACTCGGGGTCCACGTTGGCCTCGCGGGCGCGCAGCGCGTGGACGCGGTAGTTCTCCTCGCAGATGTTCGCCATGTGGAAGTAGGCCGTCAGCGCGCGCACGATGAGGGTCTCGTCCTCGATGGACATCTGGTCAAACGTGTTGACGCAGTCGTCAAAGGCGGCCTCGCCCTGCTCGTCGTCCCGGCCGCTGCACTCGCTCCTCGTGGCAACGAGGGAGTCGTGCAGGATGTGGTCGAACTCGTCGCGCAGGCGCGGGTCGTACTCGCGCAGCACCTTGCGAACCAGACGCAGGAACAGCGTCATGTTCGCGCGGATGGAGTCCGGAACGTCCACGCCGGTCAGCATGGTGGCCGCCTGGGCAAGCTCCGCCGCCTCCTCCGCCGTGGGGTAGATGGTGGGACGGTCCTCGCGCTTGAAGTGCAGCAGCTCCTCGATGGTCTTGGGGTTGCTCTGGGCAAAGCGCTCGACGTCCTCGTGCGGCACGCCCCTGGCGGCCGCGGCTGCGTCTAGCGCGTCCTTCTCGCCCTTGGATCCCGTGACTTCTGACACGGTGTTCCTCCTCTGCATGATGGCCCTCCCCCGCGCGGCGCCGGGCCGCGACCGGAGCGGGCGCATTCGCTCGCAGGATTATTGCATGTACACAATACCGCGGCGGCGCCCTCCCCATCGGGACCGCACCGCCGCGAAACTAGATATTCACCTTTCAGGCGAGAAAATCGTGACGCCTGTGGATGAATCCGCGCCTTTGGCCGATTTTCTGGCGGAGCCGCGGCCCTTCTCGCTAGGAGTTCGTCCCAACAACCGTTGGCAACGTCCTCATACATGCAGAGGCCCCGCCGGAGCGCAGCTTCCCACGACCTCGCAGCAAGAGTTTCATGTCTGAATGATAGTTAAGCAGTGTTTCAGACATGAAAACATGCCCTTAATAGAGCCGCGATTTGTTGCGAAAGGTAAGGGTTGCCCCCACGCCTGGCGGGGCGCAGGGCGCAAGGGCTATGCTTGATGGCATGCGAGCGGCGGGCGCGTCCGCGATGGATGCCATGCCGGCCGCCGCGATGGCGAATCACCGCGACACGAAGGCGTCGATCCATATGAACAATCCCATCCACAAGCTACGGAAGGCATCCGCAAAACAGCAGGCGGACGACCAGCAGGACGGCATGTCCACACGGCTGCGCGCCGCGCGAGAGAGAGCCGCGGCCCCGTCACAGGACGCAAGCACGGAGCCCGGGTTTCTCCGCCGCGTGGTCGACCATTGGTGGGACCGCCTGATTGGCGCCGTGTATTCCGGCTCGCTTTCCAACCAGACCGCGCGCTACGCCGCGCACAACCAGACACGCGACTACATCGCAAACTCCGTCGGCATGGGCGTGTGGGGCGCGCTCTTCCCCATCCTCACCATCGTGGCGTCGCAGCTTGCGGGTGCCGAGCAGGCGGGCATGTTCTCGATGGCGTTCGTGATCGCGAACCTGCTCATCTTCATCGGCAACTACGGCGTGCGAACCTACCAGGTGTCTGACATCGACGAGACGGAGTCGTTTGCCGCGTACCAGATCCAGCGCGTGCTTTCGTGCGTGCTCATGATGCTGGCCGGGTGGCTCTTCTGCAAGGTCAGGGGCTACGCGGGAGAAATGCTCACCATCTGCTGGGGCACGTTTGCCTTTAGGGTGATCGACGCCTTTGCCGACGTGTACGAGGGCCGGCTGCAGCAGATGGACAAGTTGTACCTTGCGGGTATCTCGCAGGCGCTGCGCTGCGTGTCCGGCGTGGTGGTCTTCAGCGTGGTGCTGTTTGTGACGCGCTCCATCCCCGTGGCGTCCATCGCGCTCGCGATCGTGGCGGCTGCCTCACTCGTAATCGTCACGATCCCGCTGGCGCTGTTCGAGACGCCCAAGTCCCGCAAGTGGGAGCTGCAGGAGATCCGGGAGATCTTCAAGGAGTGCTTCCCCGCGTTTCTCGCCCAGTTTGTCTTTACGCTGATCGAGTCGGTCCCCAAGTTCGTGATGGAGGGCGTGCTGCCCTACAAGGCACAGCTGGTCTTCAACGCGATCTACTTCCCCGCGCAGAGCATCCTCATGGTGATCGGCCTGGTGTACAAGCCGCAGCTCGTGCGTCTGGCCAACATCTGGTCCGACCCAAGCCGGCGCAAGCGCTTTGACCTCATCATCGTGGCGGTGCTGGCGCTGTGCGCGGTGCTCACGGCCGTGTACGTGTTCATCGCGGCGTGGATTGGCATCCCCATCACGAGCTTCCTGTACGGCCTCGACTTCGAGCCGTACCGCACGGCGCAGTACATGATGCTGGTGGCGGGCGGCATGACCGCGGCCATCGACTTTTTGTACCAGATCATCACGGTGCTGCGCCAGCAGCAGAAGGCCACCGGCGCCTATGGCATCGCGCTCGCCGTGGTGCTGGTGCTGTCCGGCGCGCTGGTGCCCACCATCGGGTTCAACGGCGCCGTGTGGGCGTACTTCCTGGTCATGGTGGTGCTGCTGGCGCTCATGGTGGTGCAGTACGTGCGCGTGCGCCTGCACCCCAAGGAGTTCTAGGGGAGAAGAACAGCAACCATGGACCAGCGGCTCGTCCACATAAGTAAGGAAATCTCCTACGCCCTGCGCCACCATCCCGAGGAGTTTGGCCTCGCGCCGGACGAGCAGGGCTTCGTGCCTGTGGACACGTTGCTGGCTGCGCTCAACGCTCGGCACCCCGGCAGGCGTCCCGTCACGCGCGCGGACCTGGAGCAGATCATCGCGACCTCGCCAAAGCAGCGCCATCAGATATCCGGCGACCGCATCCGCGCGCTGTACGGGCATTCCTTCGCAACGCGCATCGATCACGCGCCCGCAACGCCGCCGGACGTGCTCTACCACGGCACCGCGCGCCGCGCACTCGCATCCATCCGCCGGCAGGGGCTCCTCCCCATGGAGCGGCAGTACGTTCACCTCTCCACCAACGTGGCGATGGCCCGCGAGGTAGGCGCGCGCAGGGACGAGCACCCAGCGATCCTGCTCGTGGACGCAAAGGCAGCCGCAAGCGACGGCGTCCGCTTCTACCTGGGCAACAACGATGTCTGGCTCGCGGACAGCGTTCCGCCGCAGTACCTGACCCTGCTCACTGGGCCAGACTACTCTCAATCCCAAGACTGAGCGCCAATCCTCAGGGCCGTGTCTTTCTCCCCCTCACTTCATAACTTGGCATGACAATGGACCCCGTCGCAAACTCGTGCGACGGGGCCCATACATCAACTTGTCAGACGATTGCCATCGAGGCTATGCAACCTACCGCCTGCCACTCAACAGCCAACCGTTGACTAGCAGTCCTCCTCGTGACGGCGACGACGCAGCCCCTCGAGGATGGCAGCGGCACCCAGGCCGGCAAACGCGACGGCAGCACCAGCGGCGTTGGTGTCGCCAGTCTTGGGCACGGCCTCGGTTGCAGATGCCTTAGTCGTCGCGGCAATAAGCCCCTTGCCGTTC
>NZ_JBJEHW010000024.1:0-5884 GCF_051876455.1 Parafannyhessea sp. | reverse complement strand
AAGCTCTGTGGGTTCCTCTGCGTGCCGTTCCTGCTCATCCTCACGCAGCCCGACCTCGGCACGGGCCTCATCATCCTCGTGACCGGGGCCGCCATCATCATCTGCGCGGGGGCGAAGCGCTCGTGGGTGCTCGTCACGATAGGCGGCATCGTGGCGCTCGGCGCGCTCGTGGTCGTCATGTCCATGACTCCCGGGATGCCACACCCGCTCAAGCAGTACCAGCTCAACCGACTCATCGTGTTCGCTGACCCGTCAGTCGACCCGGCGGGCGACGGCTACAACCTCCAGCAGGCCAAGATCGCCGTGGGCTCGGGCGGGCTCCTCGGCAAGGGCATCGGCCACGCGACGCAGGCCGGAAGCGGCTTCCTTCCCGAGGCGCACACGGACTTCGTCTTCGCGCTTCTCGCCGAGGAGTTCGGCTTCGTCGGCTCCGTGCTGCTGCTCGCGCTCTTCGGGGGGCTTATCTTCTCGACCATCATCCTGGCGGGAAAGATCGAGTCGCCGTTTGGCAAACTCGTGCTCGTGGGCTGCGCCACGATGTGGTCGTTCCAGCTGCTGCAGAACGTGGGCATGTGCATTGGCATCATGCCCATCACGGGAATCCCGCTGCCCTTCGTCAGCTTTGGCTCGTCGTCCATGCTGGTGCAGATAACCGCGGTGGGCATGGTCCAGTCCGTGTGGCATCATAAGCTGAAGGCCGGCTAGCTCCATTCCGGCGTAAGGTGAACCGTCCCATGTAAGGTGGTGCGCATGGCGCGAAAGAGTAGGGTATCGGTGCGGGACGTCGCGGAGGTCCTGAGCGCGGGGCGCAACAGCGAGAGACGCCGCTCGACCCCCGTCAGCCTTCTGGTCATAGTGGACTCGCGCGCCCCGCGCGAGGTTGTGCTCGCGGTGCGCGACGCCTTCGTGCCCGAGCAGGAGAGCTCGAGCGTGGAGGTGCGCCCGCTCGCGGGCTGCGGGGTGCCGGACGGCAGCCGCGACCTGGTGGTGGTCGTTGCGGGGCCCGAGGCGGACGCGGCCTCGCGTGTGGCCGAGGGCTACGCGAGGTGTGGCGTCGCCACGTGTGTCGTTGTGGAGTCGGCGCTCGACTTCGTCGCGGGTGACCTGCCGGAGTCCGTTGCGGCGCTCGTCACGCCGGTCGCGGCGTCGAGCGCGGACGCCCTCTCCGCAAACCTCTCGCAGTGGGTGGCGGACGTCGCAGGCGAGAAGGCCATAGCCTTTGCCGCGAACTTCCCCTTCTGCCGAGAGCCCGTGGTGCGCTCGCTCGTGAGGGACGCCGCGCTCCAGAACGCGGCCGTGGGGGCGGTCGACGTGATTCACGGCGCGGACTTCCCCATCATGACCGTGCGGCAGGCAAAGCTCGCGCTCGACATCGCGGCCGCCAACGGCAGGAGGGTCGACCTCTCCTGCGTGGCGGACGTGGCGGGCGTGGCGGGCGCGGGCCTCGCGTACCGCGCCGTGGCGCGCGGGCTCGAGGCGGCGCTGCCGCTCCCGCGCTGGATGGTGCGCTCGGCCGTGGGCTATGCGGGCACCGTGGCCACGGCGGCCGTCGCGGGCGTCAGGAACCAGCCTGGTCTCGTCGAGGGCGTCGCGGAGCGAGTGCGCGCCGCGGTGGGGCGCGGGGCGGATCAGGTCGCGTTCGGCCACGAGGAAGAGGTGTCGCGCGAGGCGCGCAGGCTGCCCAAGGCCCTCCTTGGGAGCGCCGCCGACGCCGGGTCAGAGGAGCCGGGCGACTCCTCCGGCTACATCGTGATTGGCGAGGCATAGCATGCGACTCAGGCGAGAAGACCTTTACGACCGTCTCGAGCCCCTGCTCGGGCAGGTCGAGAAGCCGTCCCGTTACCTCGACCACGAGTGGGGCGCCATCGAGGAGCAGGACGGGCCCTTCCACGTGGCGCTCATGTATCCCGACGTGTACGAGGTCGGGCTGCCCAACATGGGCCTCTCGATCCTCTACACCATCCTCAACGGGACGGAGGGCATGTCGTGCGAGCGCGGCTACCTGCCGTGGGTCGACATGGCCGACCTGATGCGCGCCAATGACGTGCCGCTGCTCTCGCTGGAAAGCTCTTCTCCCATAGCCTCGTTCGACGTGGTGGGGTTCACGCTCGCACACGAGATGGCCTGCACCAACATCGTGGAGGCGCTCGACCTCGCGCGCATTCCCGTGCGCGCCGCTGAGCGCTCGGAGGACGACGCGATCGTCATCGCCGGCGGGCCGTCGGTCTGGAACTGCGAGCCCGTGGCCCCCATGTTCGACGCGGTGCTCCTGGGCGATGGCGAGGAGGCCCTCGTGGAGATGTGCCGCTGCGTGCGCGACGGCCGCGCCGCGCGCAAGACCAGGGCGCAGATTCTGCTCGACCTCTCGCGCATCCAGGGCGTCTACGTGCCGAGCCTGTACGACGTGGTGGTGGACGAGACCTCGACCAGGTGGGGCTACGCCGTGCCGAGGCCCGGCACGGGCGCGCCGGAAGTCGTCCTCAAGCGCTGCCTGCAGGACTTTGCGGGCACGGAGCCGATTCCGCACAGGATCGTGCCGTACATGGACGTGGTGCAGGACAGACTCGCCATCGAGGTCCTGCGCGGCTGCTGCCGCGGGTGCAGGTTCTGCCAGGCGGGCATGACGTACCGTCCCGTGCGAGAGCGGCCGGCCGAGCAGGTGATCGAGGCCGCAAAGGAGGGGCTCAGGCTCACGGGCCACGACGAGGTCTCGCTCACGTCGCTCTCGACCACGGACCACTCGCAGTGCGCGGCCATCCTGCACAGGCTCAACGCGGACGTTCGCGACCAGGGCGTGCGCGTGTCCATACCCTCGCAGCGCCTCGACTCCTTTGGCGTTGAGATGGCGGCGGAGGTCGGCGGCTCCAAGAAGGGCGGCCTCACCTTCGCGCCCGAGGCGGGCAGCCAGCGCCTGCGCGACGTGATCAACAAGAACGTGAGCGAGAAGGACATAGACACCGCGGCCGAGAACGCCTTCCGCAACGGATGGCGCCGCATGAAGCTGTACTTCATGATGGGCCTGCCAACCGAGACGGACGACGACATCGTCGCGATCAACAGCGTCGCGGACCACGTGCTCGAGATCGGGCGCAGCGTCGTGGGCAAGGGGCCCAAGAGCGGCGTGAGCGTCTCGATCTCGGTCGCCGTCTTCGTGCCCAAGTCGCACACGCCGTTCCAGTGGTGCGGCCAGCTGGGGCTCGAGGAGGTGCGCCGCAGGCAGCAGCTCCTACTCCACACCTGCCCCGACCATGCCATCAAGATCTCATACCACGACGCGGAGGTCTCGCTCGTGGAGGCCGTGCTCTCCAAGATGGGCCGTGCGGGGTTCGACCTCATCTATGCCGCCTGGCGGCACGGCTGCCGCTTTGATGCCTGGACGGACCAGTTCAGCTTCGAGCGCTGGCAGGACGCGGCCGCGGAGCTGGGCCTCGACCTCGACGAGATCGCCTCCAAGGACATCCCGCTCGAGAGCAGGCTCCCGTGGGAGCACACCTCGCCGGGGGTCTCGCAGGGCTTCCTCAAGCGGGAGTGGCGTCGCGCGGCACAGGGCGTCACGACTGACGACTGCACCATGACGAGCTGCGTGGGCTGCGGGGTCTGCCCCAAGCTCGGCGTCGACCTTGCGATTGTGGGTGACAGGCATGGCAGACACGAGTAGCCAGGTGCGCCTGCGGGTCCGCTACAAGAAGGACGGCAGGCTTGCCTACCTCGGGCACCTCGAGGTGCTGGGTACCATCAACCGCTCGATACGACGCTCGGGAGTCCCCTTTGCCGTCGGCAACGGCTTCGCGCGTCGCATCAGGCTGCAGTTCTCGCAGGCGCTGCCGGTCGGCGCGTCGTCCACGGGAGAGTACTACGACCTCATGCTCACGCGGCGGCTCGACCCCAGCGAGGCGCTCACTATGCTCGAGGCTGCCACGCCCTCCGGACTCGCTCCCAACGCCGCGACCTACGTGTCCAGGAAGCTCCCCGCCCTCGAGGCATGGCTCAACCGAGCCTCGTGGGAGGTGCGCATGCCATCGGTCGTGACGGCGGACGACCTCGACTCCACGTTCTCCCGACTGCGGGACGCGGGCGAGCTCCACTACATGAGGGGCGAGCGGCAGAAGAGCATCGACCTCGGGTCGGCCCTCGTCGGTTGGGACGTCTCGACCAGGGGAGAAGACCTTCTCGTCCTGCTCGACACGCGTTCCTCGAACGATGGCTCGCTGCGGCCGCAGATCCTCATCGACACGGCGCTGTCGCGGCTGCTTCCCGCGGACGGCGACGGCGCTGCACGCCACGTGCCGCTGAGGGTCTGCCGAACGGGCCAATGGCACGAAGGGGAAGATGGCAATCTCGTGAAGCCGCTGCCCACGGGGGCAGAGTAGCCCCAACGCAGGTATCCTTTGCTAGGCGCGTGCGCTGCATGTCGATGCTGTTTCCCCGTTGACTGTGCGGTCGGACGCTAGTAATATGTTCAGCTGTTGCACTAGAACCAGTAATGAAGGGTTAACACATGTACGCAATCGTTACCACTGGTGGCAAGCAGTATAAGGTTGCCAAGGGCGACATCATTGATGTCGAGAAGCTCGATGCGCAGCCTGGCGACAAGGTCAAGCTTGACGTTCTCATGCTTAATGATGGCAAGAAGACCGTCGTTGACGCTGCCACGCTCGCAAAGAAGAAGGTCACCTGCGAGGTCCTCGACCAGCACAAGGGCGATAAGGTCCTCGTCGTCAAGTTCAAGAAGCGCAAGCGCTATCACCGCTGCAACGGTCACCGTCAGAACCTCACCAAGCTCCAGGTGACTTCGATGCCGACCACCAGGACTGCCGCTGCCAAGTCTGCCTCTACCGAGGAAGCTGCCGAGTAGTTCGTCTTATAGTTACTTCGTTATAGAGAGCAGGTAGATTATGGCTCACAAGAAAGGCCAGGGTACTTCCCGTAACGGTCGCGACTCCAACGCTCAGCGCCTCGGCACCAAGGTCTTTGGTGGCCAGGCCGTGAAGACCGGTCAGATTATCGTTCGTCAGCGTGGCACGCATATCACGCCGGGTGACAACGTTGGTCGTGGCAAGGACGACACCCTCTTCGCGCTCGCCGACGGCACGGTCGAGTTCGTCAAGGGCAAGAAGCACTATGTGCACGTCCGCACTGCCTAGTCGCACGGTTACTTCGCGAATTGCACCCTGGGTCCGACTGAAGGGCCTGGGGTGTTTTCTTATGCATCGGCCGAGCCACACGCCACATCCATTGGGAGAGGGCGCGGGATGGCTTAACATTGCAAGCGTCAAAGGAGGCCAACATGCCATCGAGCACATTCACTGACGTGTGTCGCATCAACGTGAAGGGCGGAGACGGCGGCGCGGGCTGCATGTCGTTCCGACGCGAGGCGCACGTTCCAAAGGGCGGACCAGACGGCGGAGACGGCGGGCATGGCGGCAACGTCATACTCGAGGCCGACCCGCAGCTGTCTTCGCTTATTGACTACAGGTTCAAGCACCACTTCCGGGCGGAGCGTGGCACCCACGGAAAGGGTTCGCGCAAGCACGGAAAGGACGGAGAGGACCTCGTCCTCAAGGTGCCGGTAGGCACCGTCGTGCACGAGCTCGATCCCGAGACGCTCGAGCCCGCCTTCGACGTCGCGGATCTCACCCACCCCGGACAGCGCGTGATCGTCGCGCCGGGCGGCATCGGCGGCAAAGGTAACATCCACTTCGTCACCTCTGTCAGACGCGCGCCGGCCTTCGCCGAGAAGGGCGAGCCGGCCGTCGAGCACTGGATCGAGCTCGAGATGAAGCTCATGGCCGACGCCGCCCTCGTGGGCATGCCGTCCGTGGGCAAGAGCTCGATCATCGCGAGGATTTCGGCAGCGAGGCCCAAGATCGCGGACTACCCCTTC
>NZ_JBJEHW010000023.1:0-5896 GCF_051876455.1 Parafannyhessea sp. | reverse complement strand
CGACCTCCTGGCCGACCTTGACGACCTCGGAGGGGTGGTTGACGTGGTTCCAGGAGAGCTCGGAGATGTGGATGAGGCCGTCGATGCCGCCGAGGTCGACGAAGGCGCCGAAGTCGACGATCGAGGAGACGGTGCCCTTGAGGCGCATGCCGGGCTTGAGCTTGGAGAGGATCTCGGAGCGCTCGGCCTTGCGGGCCTCCTCGAGGACGACGCGACGGGAGAGGACGACGTTGTTGCGGTTGCGGTCCATCTCGATGACGCGGGCCTCGATGCGGGTGCCGAGGTAGGCGTTGAGGTCCTTCACGCGGCGAAGGTCGACGAGGGAGGCGGGCAGGAAGCCACGCAGGCCGATGTCGAGGATAAGGCCGCCCTTGACGACCTCGATGACCTCGCCCTCGACGTTCTCGCCCTTGTTGAACTTCTCCTCCACGCGGTTCCAGGCGCGCTCGTACTCGGCACGCTTCTTGGAGAGGATCAGGCGACCCTCCTTGTCCTCCTTCTGGAGAACGAGGGCCTCGATGGTGTCGCCCAGGGAGACGACGTCCTCGGGGTTGACGTCCTTGCGGATGGAGAGCTCGCGGGCGGGGATGACGCCCTCGGACTTGAAGCCGATGTCCAGCAGAACCTCATCGTGCTCGATCTTGACGACGGTGCCCGTCACCAGATCGCCCTCATCAAAGTCGGTAATCGTACCGTCGATGAGGCTGTTCATCTCCTCGTCGGACATGTCATCCAGAGAGAAGACGGACGAGTTCTGAATCTCACTCAAAGGTGGACCCCTTTCGAAAACGGGGCCCCGATCAACATGACCGCTGCCGGGCGCTCGGCGTGGTTGCGTTTGCGCAGTTGGAAACTTACATGCTCTCGGGGGCCTACAGATACGTTTGCATGGGCATTTTACCCATGCGTGTGATAGGGTACCTTTTGTGTGGTGCGTTTATCAAGCCATACCTGTGGATTTCAGGAATTTCATTTCCTAACCAAAACTCCTCCCGCCGCCTGCCCCTTCCCGTGGAGTAAAGTCGGAAGGCATAACTCCCCTAGGAAGGACGCGTCGTGATCAAGGCGGTTCTCTTCGACCTGGACGACACCCTGCTCGACATCAACCTCACCGCCTTCGTGGCGCGCTACGCCGCAGGAAAGTCGCGCATACTCGCGGACGCGTCCGGCCTTCCGCTCCCCACCATAATGACGAGGCTCGCGCAGAGCTACCTCAAGGTGAACGACCAGGCCAGGACCGACCAGCTCACGAACGAGCGCCTGCTGGACGACACGTTCTTCTCGCTCACCTCCATCCCCATGGACGACCCGGCCATCGCCGACGCCATCAACTACTACGAGCGCGAGTGCCTGGAGCCCCTGCGGGGCGGCATCGTGATGGCGGCGCCGCGTCCCGGCGCGCGCGAGACGGTGGAGAAGGCCATGTCGATGGGGCTGACCGTCGCCCTTGCCACGAACCCCACCCTCACGCTCGCGGTCGACCACGTGCGCATGCGCTGGGCCGGCGTGGACGACCTGGGCTTTGCGCTGGTGAGCCACATCGGCAACTCGACGCGGACCAAGCCCTGCGCCCGCTACTACCAGGAGTTCGCGGCGCAGCTCGGCCTGACCCCGCAGGAGTGCCTCATGGTGGGAAACGACGCGGCGCGCGACTTCCCGCGCCCGGACATCGGCATGAGCACCGCCTACGTGGGCCACGGCTGGCCCCGCAAGGCGGTGTGGAGGGGCAGCATCGGCGACCTGGGCCGTCGCCTGCCCGAGATAGTTGACCTTCTGAACTCCCGCGCCGACCTGCGCGCGGACGCGACCAAGGAGCGCCTATGACCATGAACAAGGCTACGTACGACAACCACGTCCAGATCCTACGAGAGGAGCTGGTGTGCGCCCTCGGCTGCACGGAGCCCATCGCCGTGGCGTACGCGGCGGCGCTGGCCCGCGCGGCGCTTCCCGCGGCGCCCGAGCACCTGCACGTGGCGTGCAGCGGCAACATCATCAAGAACGTGAAGAGCGTGACCGTCCCCAACTCCGGCGGCATGCGCGGCATCGAGGCCGCGGCGACGCTCGGCGCCGTGGGCGGCGACCCCACGCGCGACCTCGAGGTGCTGCAGTCCGTGGGCGTGGACGACATCGACCGCACGCGCGAGCTCGTGAACGGGGGCTTTTGCGACGTCGAGCTCGCGGAGGACGTGCCCAACCTGTACGTGCGCGTCGTCGCGACCGGCGCCGGCCACACGTCCGTCGCCTGCATCGAGGAGCGCCACACCAACGTGACCGAGCTCGCGCTCGACGGCAGGCCCACCACGGCGGCGGGCAGGTCCGCCTCGGGCGAGAAGGGCGAGGCCTCCGGCTCCGGGGCCGACCGCAGCCAGCTCTCGCTCCAGTCGATCTGGGACTTCGCTCACGAGGTGCGCCTCGAGGACGTGGACGAGCTCGTCTCCAACCAGATCGACACGAACCAGGCCATCTCCCGCGAGGGACTCACCCACCGCTGGGGCGCCAACATCGGCAGCACGCTCCTCAAGAGCCGCCCCAACGACATCAGCTGCAAGGCGCGCGCGGCCGCGGCGGCCGGCTCCGACGCCCGCATGAGCGGCTGCGCCATGCCCGTCGTCATCAACTGCGGAAGCGGAAACCAGGGAATCACCTGCTCGCAGCCCGTGCTCGAGTACGCGCACGACCTGTGGAGCTCGCACGAGGAGCTCGTGCGAGCCGTCGTCCTCTCGGACCTCACGGCGGTGCACGTCAAGTACTTCATCGGCGAGCTCTCGGCCTTCTGCGGTGCGGTCTCCGCGAGCTGCGGCGCCGGCGCGGGCATCTGCATGCTGCGCGGCGGCTCCTTTGGCCAGTTCGAGGCGACCATCGTGAACACCCTCGCCAACGTGGGCGGCATCGTGTGCGACGGTGCCAAGCCCAGCTGCGCCGCCAAGATCTGCGCGGCCGTGGACGCGGCCATCCTGGGCTGCGACATGGCGCTCTCCGACGACAACTTCCTCGCGGGCGACGGCCTGGTGGGCGCCAACGCCGAGGAGACCATCCGCTCCATGGGCTACGTGGGCCGCGTGGGCATGCACCCCACGGACGTGGAGATCCTCAACATCATGATCGGCAAGCGCGACGTGGACGCGGACGCCTAGCCGCGCGGCGCTGCAACGGGACGCGAACGAGGGCGGGGTGCGGGCCAAATCGGCTCGCACCCCGCCCTCGTCTTCCCTCCTGTCTGGTGGGACCAGATGGCCCGCGCGCCTAGCCCGCGACCCTGTAGCCGGCGCGGCGCACCGCGGCGCGCATGGCCTGCTGGTCAAGCGGCTGCTTCGCGAACACGTGCGCGCTCCCGTGCCTGAAGTCCACGTCCGCCCAGGCGCCGCCCGCGCTCTCGAGCGCGCCGGCGACCTTGTTGGCGCAGTTCTCGCAGTGCATGCCGGTGATGCTGAGGTCCGCCTGGTAGGGGTAGTTCTTCTCGCTCAGGTCCGCCGGACGCTGGCGCCGCTTGGCACCCGTGTCGCAGGCGCCGCCGCCACAGCAGTCGCGCTTGCCACTGAACACCTGGATGGCGCGACGCCCCGCAAAGGCAAACGCCACGATCACGATGGCGACGATTATCACGTTGATCATGTCTGTCCTCCTCGATATGTTAACTGTAGCTAACTATAGCGGGGAGAAACCCAAATGCAACCGCCAGTTTCCGATCGTCCGGCCCAGGCCGCAACGCGGCCGCGGCCCGCGGGGCTAGAAGCCCTCGTCCTCGATGAGGTGGGCACGGTCGTCGGCGGCCGTGGTGGCCAGCTCGTCGCAGCGCTCGTTGAGCTCCGTGCCGGCATGGCCCTTCACCCACACGAAGCTGACCTTGTGCGGCTTCTTTGCGGCAAGCAGGCGCTTCCACAGGTCCGGGTTCTTGACGGGCTGCTTGGAGGCGTTCTTCCAGCCACGCTTCTGCCAACCGGCGACCCAGTTCTTGTTGAACGCGTTCACCACGTACTGGGAGTCGGAGTGGACCTCCACCTCGCACGGCCGCTTGAGCGCCTCGAGCGCCGCGATCACGCCCATGAGCTCCATGCGGTTGTTGGTGGTCCTGCGGTAGCCCTGGCTCAGCTCGCGGCGGTGCACCACGCCCGCGGGGTCGGTGTACAGCAGGACCGCCCCGTAGCCGCCGGGGCCGGGGTTGCCTCGCGACGAACCGTCCGTCCAGACCACCACGCGCATCCTGCCGGGCGCCACCTCGCGCACGGTGCCGGGGTGCTCCCTCACGAACTCGTCAAAGCTCGCCACTACTTCGCCTCCGCCCAGTTCTTGCCGTAGCTCACGTCCGCCAGGAGCGGCACGCGCAGCTCCACCACGCCCTGCATGGTGTCGCGCACCAGCTCGGACAGCGCCTCGATCTCGTCCTCGGGAACCTCGAAGTCCAGCTCGTCGTGGATCTGCAGCACGAGCCTGCTCCTGAGGCCCTCCTCGCGCAGGCGCCCCGGGACCCTGGTCATCGCGATCTTGATGATGTCCGCCGCGGTACCCTGCATGGGGTGGTTCTTGGCCGTGCGCTCCGCGAACGAGCGCAGCTGGAAGTTCCTGCTGTTGATGTCCTTGATGTGGCGCTTGCGTCCGTACATGGTGATTGCGTAGCCGTTCTTGCGCGCGAAGGCGACGCAGTCGTCCAAGAACTTCCTCACGCCGGGGTACGCCTCGAAGTAGCGGTCAATCATCTCCTGCGCCTCCGCGCGCGGGATCTTGAGCGAGGACGCCAGGCCAAACGCCTGCTGGCCGTACACGATGCCAAAGTTCACGGCCTTGGCGCGGCTGCGGAGCTGGGGCGTGACCTCCTCCACGGGCACGCCAAAGACGCGCGCCGCCGTGGCGCGGTGGAAGTCCGCGCCCTCGTTGAAGGCCGCGACCAGGTGCTCGTCGCCCGAGAGGTGCGCGAGCAGCCTCAGCTCGATCTGGGAGTAGTCGCAGGCGAGAAACACGCAGCCCTCGGGGACCGTGAAGGCCGTCCTCACGCGATGGCCCAGCTCGGAGCGGGTCGGGATGTTCTGCAGGTTCGGGTCCGAGCTCGAGAGCCTGCCCGTCGCGGCGACGGTCTGGTTGAGCGTCGTGTGGATGCGCCCGTCCCTGCGGATGAGCTGCGGCAGCGCGTCCAGGTACGTGTTCTTGATCTTGGCGCGCTCGCGGTAGTCCAGCACCTCGCGCACGTACTTGCTCGCCTCGTATCCGCCCTCGGCAAAGCCCTCGATCACCTTGGCGTTGGTGGAGTAGAACCCCTTGCGCGTCTTCTTGAGGCCGCGCGTCGGCAGGCCCCACACGTCGAACAGCACGTGGCTCAGCTGCTGCGGGGAGTCGATGTTGAAGTCCTCCCCCGCCGCCTCGTGGATGTCCGCCACCATGCGGTCGATCTCCGCGCCGAGCGACTCGCTCTGCTCGCGAAGCCTGCCCGGGTCCGCGTGCAGGCCCGTGCGCTCCATCTGCAGCAGCACCACCAAAAGCGGCATCTCCACGTCGGCAAACAGCTTGGCAGAGCCGTCCTTCTCCAGCAGCTCAGCAAGGCGCGGCCTCAGGGCGAGCGCCGCCTGCGC
This sequence comes from Parafannyhessea sp., assembly GCF_051876455.1. NCBI lineage: Bacteria > Bacillati > Actinomycetota > Coriobacteriia > Coriobacteriales > Atopobiaceae > Parafannyhessea > Parafannyhessea sp. The sequence continues at coordinate 335 of NZ_JBJEHW010000023.1, read as the reverse complement.
CTCGATGGCGGCGGCGGGCAGCTCGTCCGTGGCCTCGGGCAGCGTGCCGCCCATGACCTGCGGGTCCTGGTAGAGCTCCTCCACCTTGAAGTGACCGCTGTCGGAGTCGAGCAGGTAGCCCGCCACCCCGCAGTCGAAGATCCTCGCGGGGTCCACGTCCTCGGGCCGCACCAGCGCCTCGTCCGCGGAGTCCATGGGGCACACCTCGTGGAGAAGGGCCTTCACGTCGCCCGCGACCAGGTGCCCCTCGCGCGCGAGCCTGACCAGCGCGGACGTGGCCGCGTCGCCCTCGAACCTCAGGAGCGCGGCCTCGGTCGCCACCCAGAGCACGCGGG
>NZ_JBJEHW010000022.1:0-5907 GCF_051876455.1 Parafannyhessea sp. | reverse complement strand
GAGGAGGTCGAGATGGCCGCCGCGCCGACCTTCGTGCGCTACATGGGCACGCCCAACGGCACGCCCTACGGCTATCAGGTCCGCCTGGACGACGGCATTCCCATGCGCTGCATGAACGAGGGGGAGTACCACCTGATCCCGGGCCTGCACTTCTGCGGCGCGACGGGAATCCTGACCGACGGCTACAACTGCGCCGCGCTCTCGGGCGCCATGTCCGCCCAGCACGTGGTGAGGCGGATCGCCGCCTTCGACGCCAAAGACATCCACTAGGAGGAGAGACGATGGCAAGCAATCTCAACCAGGTAAAGGTGGCGGACTTCACGCGGATGGCCGCGGCCCGCGGGGAGCAGATCCGCCTCGCGGTACCGAGGGAGCTCCCTCCCGAGGCGAGCTACTCCGCCAACCGCCTCGCCGCGGAGCTGCACCCCGATCACCAGCACCTGGTGGTCTCGCGCGTGCGCGACGTGGGGGACGGCATGTGCTGCTACACGCTGGAGCCCGACGTCGCGGCGGGCACCAGCCGCATCGCGTACTTCGCGGCCGGGCAGTACCTGAGCCTCAACCTCGACGTGCGCGGCATGCCGGTGACGAGGGCCTACTCGATCTCGTCCTCGCCGCGCATGGCGCTCGAGGGCAAGATAGAGGTCTCCGTCAAGCGCGTCCCCGGCGGGCTGGTCTCCAACTGGATCCAGGACAACTGGAAGGTGGGCACCAAGGTCGACGCCTCGGGCCCGCTTGGGAACTTCACCTACGAGGGCATTCGCGACGCGGGCACGGTGATCGCCGTTGCCGGCGGCTCGGGCATCACGCCGTTCCTCTCGATGGCGCGGGCCATCGCGGACGGTGACGAGGACTTTCGCCTGGTCATTCTCTATGGATGCCGGACCCTGGACGCGCTGTGCTTCAGGGACGAGCTCGAGGCGATCCAGCGCCAGACCGACAAGGTGCGTGTGGTGCCCGTGCTGAGCGACGAGGAGAGGCCCCACCACGAGCACGGGTTCATCAACGCCGAGCTCATCGCCAGGTACGCGCCGGCGGGGGAGTACTCGGTGTTCGCGTGCGGGCCGCAGGCCATGTACCGCTTCCTGGACGGCGAGCTGCCCAAGCTCGGCCTGCGCCGCAAGTTCGTGCGCCGCGAGCTCATGGGCGAGCTGCATGGCCCCAAGGGCCTCGACGGGTATCCGACGGACGCGGACGTTCCCGAGAGCGTCGAGGTCACGGTGATCCGCGAGGGGTCGAAGTGCACGGTGACGGGCTCCTCCGACGACTCCGTCCTGCAGATACTGGAGAAGAACGGCATTGCCGCGCCGAGCCACTGCCGCAGCGGCGAGTGCGGCTGGTGCCATTCGCGGCTGGTCTCGGGGAACGTCTTCTGTCCGGTGAGCGTGGACGGCAGGCGCGAGGCGGACCGGAAGTTCGGCTACATCCACCCGTGCGTGACGTTCCCGCTGGGGGACCTCACGATTGAGGTGCCGTCCGTGCGGTAGGGAGGCCACGCGCTTCTCGACCGTATGGTGGACATATGGCAAGTGCCCGGGGACGACGGGGGCCGTCTCCGGGCACTGCCTTGTATCGGTTGTCTGTGGGGTGCGCCTACAGCGCGTGGCGCGCACTCCTGATGGCACCCCTCACGACGCCGTGGGCCATGCGGTACGTGAGCGCGAGGTAGCCGCCGTAGACCAGGGCGAAGATCACAAGGCCGACGCCCACGTTCTCGAGGATGCTCGCGTGGCCAAACGCCTGCAGGACCTTGTTGACGGCCGCCGTGGCGCAGATGCTGTGCGCGAGCCCCACCACGAGCGGGAGCGCGAAGGCAAAGGTGACCTGAGCGCGGAGCGACTCGAAGATCGTGCGCTCGGGGCAGCCAAGCTCGCTGAGCGTGCGATAGCCGGCGGAGGTGTCGGACGCGCTGGAGAGCTGCTGGATCGCGAGGATGGCGGCACAGGCGATCACGAGCACGAAGCCGATGTAGATGGCCATGTACGAGATGAGGCCGGTCGTCGTGGTGCCCTCGACCGCGGACTCCGTCTTGGTGTTGGAGGCGACGTACAGCGTGTCGTCCTCGGACGCGAGCTGGTCCCTCACGCGCTTGACGGCATCGTCGCCCTTCTCGGTCGAGACCTTGTACCTTACGTTGAGGCTCCAGGTGTAGTTGGGGAGCTTGGCGGCAACGGCGTCGGGAACCACGTAGATGCCCGGGGTCGAGCCCACGGAGTCGTTGAGAAGGACGCATGACGCGTCGCTGATGGCCGTGGCGCGGGCGGGCGCGAGCCTCTGGCCTGCGGCGTCGATGGAGTAGCCCTTGGCGAGCGCGGAGTCCACGAAGCCCGTGAGCTGGTCCATGTTGCAGAGGTAGAGGTAGTGGCCGTCCTCGAGCGTGACGGGCCTCAGCCCCAGGAACCTGCGGTGGGCGTTGTAGTCGGAGACGGAGATGGCCTGGTAGGCGACAGAGTTCTCGAAGCCGGTGGGGATGGGCTTGCCCGTGAGGGAGGCCATGTCGTGCAGCGTGTCGATGGTGAGGATGCCCCTCTTGTTCGACACGATGGCCGTGCGGATCGTGCAGGTGCGGCCGACGGAGGAGAGGTCGACGCCGGCGCGCCTGGCGGCGCCCTCGAAGTCGATGGTGCTCCCCTTGTGGCTGGTGCCGGTCACGAACACGGACGCGTCGAAGGGGGTGCCCTTCTCGTACGCCTTGTTGAGGGTCGAGCAGATGCTCATGCCGGAGGTCATGGACGTCATCGCGAAGAACAGGATGAGCGAGATCATGCCCATGGAGACGGCGGCCGTGTTGACGCGCGAGGCGATCTGGCGCGTCGTGAACATGTGGAGGCCGCGCCAGTAGAAGCCCTTGAGGCGCGCGAGCACGAGCGTGAGCGCCCCCGCGAAGCCGTAGAAGAAGACGAACGTGCCCGCGACCACGATGGCCGTCGTGAGGAGGAAGTCGTTGGTCGTGGTCGCGCCGTTCTTGGGGTCGCCGCCCAGGGGGAAGCCCTGCGTGGTGAGGCGCCAGTAGGCATAGCCCATGAGGAGAAGGCCGACCACCGTGAGCGCGAGCGAGAGCGGGAGGTGACGCACGAACTGACGCTCGTTCCTGCGGCCGGAGCTCATGAGGTCCACGAGGCGGACGCGCGAGAGCGAGATGCTGTTGAGGACCATCATCACGAGGAAGGTGAGGGCGAAGCAGCCGAAGGTGAGCGCGAGGGCCTCCGTGGAGAAGAAGAACCTGAAGTGGGTGACCTTGGTGGCGAACATGTCGGCCGTGACGAAGAGCAGGAGCTGCGACACGAGCGCGCCGAGCGCGATGCCCACGACGAACGACGCGAGGGCGACCATGAGGGTCTCGAGCGTGAGGATGGCGTTGACCTGCCCGGCGCGCATGCCGAGGACCTGGTAGAGGCCGAGCTCCTTCTTGCGGCGGCGCATGAGGAAGTTGTTGGCGTACACCATGAGGAAGCCCATGATGACCGCGAGGAAGACCGTGACGCCCTGGAGGATCTGGCCCACCTGCTTGAGCAGCTCGGACATCGTGTTGGACAGGAAGTCCGCCTGGACGGAGATGGTGTTGAACGCGTAGAAGACGGCAACGCCCATCACGAGCGTGAGGAAGTACACGGCGTAGTCGTGCACGAGCTTGCGCATGTTGCCAAAGGCGAGCTTAGCGAGCATCATCGACCCCTCCCTGCACTGCGACGACCTGCATGATCTTCTCGAAGAACGCGCGGCGCGAGTCGTTGCCGCGGTGGATCTCCGTGAAGACCTTGCCGTCGCGAATGAAGAGGACCCTCCTGCAGAACGACGCGGCGGTCTCGTCGTGCGTGACCATGAGGACCGTCGCGCGCTGGGAGCGGTTGATGGCCTCGAGGCTCTCGAGCAGGAGGCGGGCGTTCTTGGAGTCGAGGGCGCCCGTGGGCTCGTCGGCGAGCACGAGCTGGGGGCGCGTCACGAGGGCGCGGGCGCAGGCGACGCGCTGGCGCTGGCCGCCGGACATCTGGTAGGGGTACTTGTCGAGCACGTCCGAGATGCCGAGCGCCTTGGTGACCTTCTCCACCGAGTCGAGGATCTGGTCGGCGGGGACGCGGCCGATTGTGAGGGGGAGGGCGACGTTCTCGCGTGCGGTGAGCGTGTCGAGCAGGTTGGAGTCCTGGAAGATGAAGCCGAGCTGCGTGCGGCGGAAGTCCGCCAGGCCGCGGCGGGAAATGCGTGCCGTGTCCGTGCCGGCGATGCGGATGGTGCCGGAGGTGGGGGTGTCGATCGTGGCGATGCAGTTGAGCAGCGTCGACTTGCCCGATCCCGAGGGGCCCATGATCGCGACGAGCTCGCCCTTCTGCACAGCGAGGCTGATGCCGTTGAGCGCCTTGGTCGTGGCGTTCCTGCCCCCGTAGACCTTGGTGAGCGCGGAGATCTGGAGGACCGGCGCGTTGGCGTTTGCTGCTATGGCGGACGGGGCCGCCTGGAAGTGACGTGACATCGAAGCTCCTTCGGTCGCGGTGTTGACTGCTGCCCATCATATTGGCCGAGGGAGCGTGCGGGTGCCATCGATGCGGCTTACGCCGCCTTACACTTCTGTAAGGTTCGCGGGACTGCCGCCCTGACCTGCGGCGACGTCACGCAGCATGCGCGAGCGCTCGCGCGGGAAGGCGATCTCGAAGGTGGTGCCCACGCCCATGCGGGAGCGCACGCTGACGGCGAGGCCCATCTTCTGGCAGAGCGTCCGCACCAGGTAGAGGCCCATGCCGGTCGACTTCTGGTGGCTCCGGCCGTTCTGCCCGGTGAAGCCCCGGTCGAAGACGCGGGGGAGGTCCGCCTCCGCGATGCCGCAGCCGTTGTCGCTCACGGCGAGCACGGCCCGCTCGCGCGCGGTGCCGGCGTCCTCGACGCGCGCGGAGAAGGACAGCCTGGGCGCCCGTCCGTCCGCCTCGGGCCGCGCGCGGTACTTGACCGCGTTGTCGATGAGCTGCCCGAGGACGAAGTCCATCCACTTGGGGTCGCAGTAGAGCTCGGGCACCGTTCCGTCCGGCTGCGCGAGGCCGCTCAGGTCGACGGCCATGTGCGCCTCGATGAGCGTGCGGGCGCGCGAGCTCACGGCATCCTTCACTAGCCGGTCCGCGGGCACGGCCCTGACGAGGTAGTCCTTCTCCACCGACGTGCTCCGCGCGTAGTAGAGCGCCTGCTCAACGTAGGAGTCGATGCGCCCCAGCTCGCGCGAGAGCTGCGCGGTGTCCGGGCTCTTGGTGTTGGCGAGCATGAGCCGGCAGGCCGCGAGCGGCGTCTTGACCTCGTGCACCCAGGTCTCCACGTAGCGGCGGTACTCCTCCACGCCGGCCTGCGCCTCGTTGCTTTCCGCCTGCGCCGCGCGCACCACGTTCTGGATGGCCTGCCACGCGAGGTCGCCCTCCGGGTACTCCGGCTCCGGCAGGTCCCTGGCGAGCGACACGGCGTCCTCCCCCTCGCGCGCGAGGACGGAAAGCGCCTCGTTGAAGCGGTGCTGGCGCAGCCATCCCCAGGCAAAGGGTATGGCCTCCAGGATCGCGCAGATGATGAGGACGAGAAGGACGCCGTCGCGGCCGACGCCGAGGGGCGGGAGCAGCACGGCGACAGCGACGAGCAGGAGCAGCGAGCACGTGACGCGCGCGACGTGGCTCTTGAGGTAGTCCCAGGGCCTCATGCCCGCTCCAGCCTGAGGGCGTAGCCCTGACCGCGGAAGGTGACGACCGCGCCCCTGAGGCCCAGGCGCCCGAGCGTCTGGCGGAGCCGATTCACGTTCACGGTCAGCGTGTTGTCGTCCACGAAGGCCTCGCTCGTCCAGAGCGCCTCCATCAGGTCCTCGCGCGAGCAGATGCCGCCCCTGCGTCTCATGAGGAGCTCGAGGATGCGGAGCTCGTTGCGGGAGAGGTCGGTGGTCTTCTC
>NZ_JBJEHW010000021.1:4113-5918 GCF_051876455.1 Parafannyhessea sp. | reverse complement strand
GCGGCGGACGGGAGCCTGTACTTTGTGAACGACTCCGGCTACCTGTTCAAGATCGGCAACCAGAGCGCCGGCGGCACGCTTCCCAGCCAGGAGACGGGCAAGAGCGCGGTCGAGAAGAACGACAACGGTGGCAAGGACGGCAAGGGCGGCCAGAAGGATCGCCAGCAGAATGGCGGCAACGGCAGCCAGCAGAACGGCGGCAAGGGTTCCGGCGGCAACGGCGGCTCAGGCAAGGGCTCGAAGGGCAACACCAAGACCGTGCAGGGCAGCAAGCAGGCCAGTTCGGTCAAGACCACCAAGACCGTCAAGGGCAAGGCTTCCCCGGCAGACAGCAGCAAGACGACGTCGGGCCCGCTGGCGCTCCTCAAGGGCGTTGCGTCCAGCGTGATCTCCATCACGATCGAGGACGGGGCGGACGCCTCCGGCAACGCCACGGGAACCACGTCCAGCAAGGGCTCTGGCACCAAGCTGGGGAGCTCCGCCGGCAAGTCCGCGCAGGCGGCCGGCCAGGGCGCGCTCGGAACGAGCGGCCTTCCCATCTGGCCGATCATCGGCATGGCACTGGGCGCGGTGGCGTTCATCCTGGCGGTGCTGTGGCGCAGGAACAACGACGACAAGACCGATGCGGGGGCAAGGTAAATGGCAGATCTCGACTACAAGTCCGCAAGCACCGCCGCAGCAGACGGCAGCGGGGCAGGCAAGCCAAAGGACCCGCGCACTCCAAACCCCGGCACGCAAGGCGGGGGTGAGCCCAAGCGCAAGGTGAGCCCGGCCCGCGTCATCGTCGCGGTGCTGGCCGCTGCACTCGTGGCATTCTGCGCCTGGTCCATGAGCCAGTACGCGCAGGGGAGGGACCCCCTCGCCTTCGCGTCCGGCTCCGTGGAAGAGAGCGGCAAGTCCGCGCTGCTCTCGGCCGGTAAGACCGATTCGAGCTCCTCCTCGGCTAAGGCATCCGGCAAGGACGCCGCCAAGGCCAAACAGATCGACAAGGACACCGTCACCAAGGCGCTCGCGAGCCTCAGGCTCGGGAAGACCGACCTTGCCGTCACCAAGGACGTGACCGTCGTCGTCACCAAGGACGGCATCTGGGTCGAGCACGTGTCCTCCGCAACGGGCGAAGGCCTCGTGACGGACACGTCCCGCCGGGCGCTCGCGCTCGCAAAGTGGGTCGCGCGCCAGGGAGGCAACGCAAAGGTAACGTGGGTCGAGGAGGACTCCACGGGCGTTGTCCGCATGTCCGTGACGATCAGCTCTAAGGCCGCGGCTGGCGTGAGCAAGAAGGACGCCGCCACGATCCTTTCCGCCGCGAGCGGCTATGCGATTGACAAGGACACGTACTCGCAGCTCAAGCAGCCGTCCTTCTCGGCAGAGAAGGGCAAGGCGACGCTTCCCGGCGGCGGCACGATCACCGTGGGCAGCGAGGCCACGTCCAAGGCCGAGGCGACCTCGTCCAGTAGCTCCAGCGCGAGCGGCTCCAACAACGGCACGTCCAACGGGTCCAACTCGGGCTCCGGCTCAAACTCCAGCTCGGGCAACACGACGGGCGAGAAGAACAACGGTGCCAACTCCACGTCCGGCGGCCAGGATTCCGCAAAGCCGACCGCGGGCAAGATGACCGTGTCCGTCTCCATCAACGGATCGTCGAGCCGGGTGAGCCTCTCGCAGGGCGCGTCCGCCTACGACGCGCTGCTCGCGACCGGCGCCTCCGTCAGCTCGGGCGCGTACCCCGGCGGCGGCACGTGGGTCACGGCCATCAATGGCCTGGGCGAGGACTCCTCGCACGGCTGGACCTACAAGGTAAACGG
>NZ_JBJEHW010000021.1:0-4013 GCF_051876455.1 Parafannyhessea sp. | reverse complement strand
CACGCTGGGGCCCGTCACGGTGCGGCTCGAGGCGCTCGCGTACGGCCTATGCATGGGAGCCAGCCTGGTATCCATGCTGCAGTGGGTGGCCAACGCGGCGCACGTGCTCACGGAGGACCGCCTGCTCGAGCTGTCTGGCACCAGGCTTCCCGTGGTGACCACCATGGTGAGCATGGCGATCCAGCTGGTGCCGCAGCTGCGGCGTCGCTTTGGCGTGGTCGAGTCCGCGCGCGGCGCCTGCACGTCCGCCCAAGCCTCGCGCAAGGGCGGGCGCGTGCATGCGTCGACCGTGCTTATGGCATGGGCGATGGAGGACTCCCTCGAGCGGGCGGACTCCATGCGCGCCCGCGGCTGGGAGCTGGGCGGCCACCGCACCGGCTACCGCCTGGAGCCCCTGCGCGGAAGCGACGTGGCTGCCGCCGTGGCGGTGGGGCTCCTCGTGTTCGCGTCCGCGCTCGCTGCGAGCGTGGCGCAGGCGGAGTGGCACTTCTATCCCACCATGCCGGCGCTCCGCCCGTGGTGGGGCTACGTTCCGTTTGCGCTGCTGGCGCTCCTGCCCACGGCGCTTACACTTGTCTTGCGGCTCAAAGAGGGGAGGCTGGGCAGTGTCGAAAACAGATGAGGCCACTGGCGCGGGCGAGAAGGACGCGCGCCTCACGTCCGAGCCTGCCCTCGAGCTGGAGGGCGTGTCCTTCTCGTACGCGGTGCCCGAGGGGGCGCCCGAGCCCGCAGGGGGTGCGCCCCTCGTGCTCGACCATGCGGACCTGAGTGTGCCGCAGGGCGCGTTTGCGCTGCTCGTGGGGGGTACGGGCTCCGGCAAGACCACGCTCCTGCGCCTGTGCAAGCCGGAGATCCGTCCCGAGGGCGGGCTTGCGGGCACCGTCCGCGTGCTCGGGCGCGACTCGCGCGGGCTCTCCCCGCGCGAGTCCGCCGGGCTCGTGGGCTTCGTGTTCCAGAGCCCGGACAGTCAGATTGTGTGCGACAGCGTGTGGCACGAGCTTGCGTTTGGTTTGGAGAACCTGGGTGTCCCACAGGACCAGATGCGTCGCCGCGTGGCCGAGACCTGCTACTTCTTTGGGATGGAGCCCTGGTTCCACAGGCGCTGCGCGAGCCTTTCCGGCGGGCAGCGCCAGCTCTTGGCCCTGGCTTCCGTACTCTGCATGCGCCCGCGGCTCCTGCTTCTGGACGAGCCCACGTCCATGCTCGACCCTGTGGCCGAGAAGAGCTTCCTATCGCTTCTCTTTAGGGTCAACCGCGAGCTCGGCTGCACCGTCGTCGTGGCGACGCACAACCCCGGCCCCATGCTCGACTTCGCGAGCATGGCGTTTGCGATGGAGGACGGCCGCCCCCGCCAGGTGCCGCTCGAGTCGCTGTCCGGGGAGCCCGACCTCCTGGCCCGGGGCGGCGCGACGGCAGAGGCGTCCGCCGCAAGGCCGGAGCCGGGCGAGCGCGTCGTGCGCGTGTCCGGCGCCTGGCTGCGCTACGAGCGCGAGGCCCCGTGGGTGCTGCGCGGCTGCGACCTCGAGCTCCGCAGGGGAGAGGTGCGTGCCCTCGTGGGTGGCAACGGGTCCGGCAAGTCCACGCTCATCATGGCGGTTGCCGGCATGCTGCGCCTGCAGCGCGGCCGCGTGTCCAACGCGCTTTCCGGCTCGCAGGCGCTGCTGCCGCAGTCGCCCAAGGCGCTGCTCTCGCAGCCGAGCGCGGGCGAGGAACTGATGGAGTGGAGCGGTTCCGCGGGCTACACGCGCGGGCAGATGGTGGAGCTCGCGACGTCGTTTGGGCTGGCGGGTGCGCTCGACCGACACCCGTACGACCTCTCCGGCGGCCAGCAGCAGCTGCTGGCCCTCGCAAAGCTGCTGCTCACGCGCCCGCGGCTCCTGCTCCTGGACGAGCCCACCAAGGGGCTCGACAACGCGGCCCGCGGACTCGTGGCTACGCACGTGCGGCAGGCGGCGGCGCGTGGTGCCACCGTCCTTCTCTCCACGCACGACGTGGCGTTTGCCCGTGCGGTCGCGGATGCCTGCTCGCTCCTGTTCGACGGGCAGGTGGCGCTCACGCAGCCCGCGGGGCAGTTCTTTGACGAGTCTTGGGTGTGGCACGCATGAGCCGGCAGGAGGCGCGGCAGGCGCAGGCAACCCAGCAGACAGCCACAAGCCGGCAGCCGTCCGAGCCCACGACCCCCGGGACACCGGCCCCCGGCACCCTTGCCCGCGTCCTGCGCGCGCTCGAGCTGCCGGCGCTCGTCGCGGTGCCTGCGGTGGCCGGGCTTTGCGCCTACCTTGGGCTTTCCGCCACCGGAGGCCTCGTCCTTCTCGTCACAATGCTCTGCCTTGCGCTCTTCTTCGCGAGCTTCGAGGCCTCCAAGCCGGCGCTGCGCCAGATCATGCCCACGGCCACGCTCGGGGCCGTGGCGGCGGCAGGGCGCATCCTCTTCGCGCCCGTGCCCGACGTCAAGCCCGTCTCGGCCATCGCCATCGTGGCGGGGGCCACGCTGGGCCGGCAGAGCGGCTTCATGGTGGGGGCGATTGCGGCGCTGGTCTCGAACTTCTTCTTTGGGCAGGGCGCCTGGACCCCCATGCAGATGTACGCGTGGGGGCTTGTGGGATACCTTGCGGGCGTGCTTGCGGACCTGGGCGCATTTCGCCACGGCTGGGTGCTCTACGCATATGGCTTTGCTTCCGGCCTCCTGTACGGCCTGCTGCTCAACGGCTGGTACGTGTTGGGCTACGTGAGGCCGCTCGCGCGGGGACCGGTCCTGACCGCCTTTGCGCTGGGCCTCCCGCTCGACGTGACGCACTCTGTAGCCACGGTGGGCTTCCTTGCGGCGATCTGGCTGCCGTGGGGCCGTGCCATCAGGCGCGTCGTTGCAAAGTACGGGCTTCGCTAGCGGCTTGCGGCTGCCTGCGCGGGTGCCAACGCCGTGCACATCCCGCGCGCGTCCCAAGCGGACACTTCGCCAAGGCCTGCTAGAATCGTGCGAGTAGCATCGCGACGGGGGAGGGTCCGCACAGTGGCCAAGCACATGGGCAAGAGGAGCGTGGAGCCGGGCAAGGCGCGCGGTCATGGGGCCAAGCCTCAGAAGGCCACGGCGTACGGCCAGCATCCCGTGCGGCGCACCCTCGTGACGCTCGCGGTCGCACTCGGCATCTGCGCGCTGATTGTGGGCCTGGGCGAGGCGGGCATCCTCCACTATCCCGAGCAGCCCAAGCCGGCGCCCGCCGCGACCAAGGATGCCCACCCGGACACGCTGGAAGACGACGGTGGCAACAAGGACGACTCTGGCTCCTCGGTGTCGGCCGCTCAGGATGGCACGGGTTCCGTGGACGGCTCCGCTTCGGGGCAGGCAGCCGCGAAACTCATCGTGAGCGACAAGTTCGAGGACATGTTCGAGGAGGGCGAGGTGCACTCCATCCGCGTCATAGGCGACAGCATCACCGCAGGTTACGGGTGCGACGGCTACGGTACGCCGTCCGACACCAACGTCACGGTCTACAGCGGGAAGGAGGGAGCCTACAAGGAGACCGCAACCACCGTGGGCTGCTGGACCAACGACTTCCGCGCGTTCGCGCTGCAGCACGGCGTCACCAGCTTCGTGAACGCCGGCGTCTCCGGCTTCAGGATGCAGTACCTTGCCGAGGACCCGTCCTCCTGGCTGGGCGACGGCGCGGACGTGATCGTGGTCATGCTCGGCACCAACGACGCCTCGCGCCGCACGGAGGTGGAGTTCTCGGCGGACGCGGAGATCGGCCTCGCCGCGGCGGCAGCCAAGTGCAAGCTCCTCATCGTGGTGTCCCCGCCCAACAACGCGCGCACGGACGCCACCAACAACTTCAGCATGCAGCGCGTCAACCAGGTCCTGACGTCCCTCTGCAGGCTCAAGGGCTACGTGCACGCGTCCTTCCTCAACACGCTCGCACTCTACACGGCCGACTACAACTCCGACCAGTGCCATCCCACCTCGGAGGGCTCGCACAAGCTGTGGGCCGCCTTCAAGGAGCAGCTCGCGCTGTAGC
>NZ_JBJEHW010000020.1:0-5947 GCF_051876455.1 Parafannyhessea sp. | reverse complement strand
CGACCTGCTCAAGGGCAGCAAGGTCAGGCTCGGGCGCGGCAACGGCGCCGTGGCCGACCCCAAGACCTACCAGACGGACGAGCCCGACGTCTTTGTGGGCGGCGACGTCTACACCGGCCCCAAGTTCGTGATCGACGCCATCGCCGCAGGCCACGAGGCCGCCATCAGCATGCACCGCTTTGTGCAGACCGGCTCCTCGCTCACGCTCGGGCGCAACCCGCGCCACTACGTCGAGCTCAACAAGGACGAGGTCGTGCTCGCCCCCGGCGACTACGACCACGCCGGACGCCAGGTTCCCGCCTGCCAGAAGGTCACCTCGATCGACCACAACTGGCACGACCCACGCCGCCAGTTCACGGAGGAGCAGATCCACAAGGAGACCGCGCGCTGCCTCAAGTGCGGTGCCAGCATCGTCGACACCAACAAGTGCATCGGCTGCGGACTCTGTACCACGCGCTGCGAGTTCGACGCGATCCACCTCACGCGCGACGTCCCCGAGGCGTCCACCATGTACGCCGCCGAGGACAAGATGAAGGCCATCCTGCCCTACCAGGCCAAGCGCGCCGTCAAGATCGTGCGCACGAGGCTTGCGGGCGAGAAGAACGAGGGCTCGAGGTAGCTACGGGCCCATATGCCAATGATTGGTGCCCCGAGACCCCACGGCGACATACGCTTCGCGAAATGTCTCCTTAGGGGTCCCGGGGCACCTTCTTGTCGCAGGCTCCGTTGCCGTGATGGCGTGCCCTCGACTACTCGCCCATGACCTCGACGTACACCGTGCGCCGCTGTGGCCCGTCAAATTCGGCTAGATAGATATCCTGGGCACCAACCATGAGCGCACGCCCTCCTGTAACGGACGTCGTCGTTCACCGATGAGCCTCCAGTCCAGATGCACAATGAGACTACCGCGGATGCGCTCGTGGAGACGCTGGCAGAGCACCGCAGACACGCGCAGTGACGGGCTCCTGACACGAGGCGCCACGACAGACCGTAGCAACTGCCGAGTCGGCCCCTCGGGTTCCTAAGGCGACATTTTCGCGAAGCGTATGTCGCCGTGGAACCCGAGGGGCCGACCCCCTAGTGCTTCTTCCGCTTGTAGTGCCGCCTCGTGGCGTGGGCGGAGCCCTTCCTGGCGCCAGCCTTCAGCCGGTCCATCACGTCCTTCTCGCTCGTACCGTTCATTCGTGCCTGCAGCTCCACAATCTGGTCGCGGAGCTTGGCGGCGCGCTCGAAGTCCATGTCGGCCGAGGCCTGGAGCATCTCGTCCTGGAGCGAACCCATAACCTGGGCCACCTCCTGCTTGGGCAGGGCCAGCAGCTCGTCCGCCACGGACTGGATGGTCCGCTCGCGCTCCCCCTCCGCGGCGTCGAGGGCCTCCTGGCTCTCTCCCCCGGCCGCCGTGAAGAACTTGCCGTCCACGCGCGACTTCGTGCCCAGGGTCTCGTCCGCCTCCGCGATGAAGCTCGTGACGTCCGTGATCGACTTCTTGATGGTCTTGGGGACGATGCCGTGCTCCTTGTTGAACGCCATCTGGATGCTGCGGCGACGGGCCGTCTCGTCCATGGCCTCGCGCATGGAGTCCGTCACGCTGTCCGCGTACATGATGACCTTGCCGTGTGCGTTGCGCGCCGCACGGCCCATCGTTTGGATGAGCGAGCGACGGTTCCTGAGGAAGCCCTCCTTGTCCGCGTCGAGAATCGCGACGAGCGAGACCTCCGGGATGTCGAGGCCCTCGCGCAGCAGGTTGATGCCCACGAGCACGTCTATCCTGCCCAGGCGCAGGTCCCGGATGATGTCCACGCGATCGAGCGTCGCGGTGTCCGAGTGCATGTAGTTGACGCGTATGCCCTCGTCCAGCAGGTGGTCGGTCAGGTCCTCCGCCATGCGCTTCGTGAGCGTCGTCACGAGCACGCGCTCCTTGCGCGCCACGCGCACCTTGATCTCGTCCAGGAGGTCGTCGATCTGGCCCCTCACGGGCCTGAGCTCGACCTCCGGATCCAGGAGGCCCGTGGGCCTGATGACCTGCTCGACCTCGTTCTGGCTCACGTTCTCCTCGTAGTCGCCCGGCGTCGCGGAGACGTAGATGAACTGCGGGATGCGCTGCTCGAACTCGTCAAAGCGCAGCGGTCGGTTGTCGAGTGCCGAGGGCAGGCGGAAGCCGTGGTCCACCAGCGTGACCTTGCGCGAGCGGTCGCCCTCGTACATGCCGCGGATCTGCGGCACCGTCACGTGGGACTCATCTATTATGCAGAGCATGTCGCTCGGGAAGTAGTCGATCAGCGTGTAGGGTGGCTCGCCGGGCTTACGCCCGTCCATGTGACGCGAGTAGTTCTCGATGCCGGAGCAGTAGCCCATGGTCTCGAGCATCTCGATGTCGTAGCTCGTGCGCTGCGAGAGCCGCTGCGCCTCGAGGATCATGTCGTTGTCCTTCAGCTCCTTGACGCGGTGCTCCAGCTCCTCCTCGATCGTCTTGATGGCGTGGTTGATCTTGGGGCGCGCCGTGACGTAGTGCGACGCGGGCCAGATGGGGATGGCGTCGTACTCACGCACGATCTCACCCGTGACGCCGTCGATCTCCGCGATGAGCTCCACCTCGTCGCCAAAGAAGCTGATGCGCAGTGGGTTCTCCGCATAGGGCGGGAAGACGTCCACGGTGTCCCCGCGCACGCGGAACATGCCGCGCTGCAGGTCGTAGTCGTTTCTGTCGTACTGGATGTCGATGAGCTCCTTCACGAGGTCGTCCCGCTCGAGCGGCACGCTCTTGTCCACGTTTGGCGCCAGGCCCGCGTAGTCCTGCGGGCTGCCGATGCCGTAGATGCAGCTGACCGACGCCACCACGATCACGTCGCGCCTGCTGAGGAGGCTCGACGTGGCCTGGTGGCGGAGCTTCTCGACCTCCTCGTTGATGGAGGCGTCCTTCTCTATGTACGTGTCCGTCTGCGGAACGTAGGCTTCGGGCTGGTAGTAGTCGTAGTAGCTCACGAAGTACACGACGGCGTTGTTGGGGAAGAGCTCGCGCATCTCGCTCGCCACCTGCGCGGCGAGCGTCTTGTTGGGCTCCATGATGAGCGTGGGCTTCTGGACCGCCTCGATGGTCTTGGCCATGGTGAACGTCTTGCCGGAGCCCGTGACGCCCAGGAGCGTCTGGTAGCGCAGGCCGTCCTTCACGCCCTTGGCAAGGCTCGCGATGGCATTGGGCTGGTCGCCCGCAGGCTGGTACGGCGAGACCACCTCGAGCTTCTCGTCCCCATGCTCGAGGCCAAAGCGCTTCAGCTCCGCGCCGTAGCGCTCCTTGGCCTCGCGCGTGCCCGCCAGGGGCTCGTAGGTGACGGTGTGCCCCTCCTCGTCCACGAAGGACCTATCCGAAACCGATGCCTTCGCCATCGCTCCCCCAACGTCAAGCACCATAAGGTGAGAAGAACCAGATTAGAACAAGTGTACCCATATAGGCTGCGGGGCTTACTGGGATTCCGATATTCCCGAGGGATAGAACTCCTTGTAGCGGTCGTAGGCCTCGTTCACGCGCACGAGGTAGGAGGCCGTCTCGGAGTACTGGATGTGCTGCGAGATGTCGCTCCCGTTGGCGAGCCACTTGGACACGGAGCCCAGCCCCGCGTTGTAGGCCGCGATGACCTGGTCGCGCGTGCTGAGGTTCTTCTGCAGGTACGCGAGGTAGGCCGTGCCGTACATGATGTTGGTGGTGGGGTCCGTGAGGTTGTCCGGCGAGTATGTGGAGCTGTCCACGGAGCCCATCTTGGCGACGGCCTCGGACGTGGAGGGCATGAGCTGCATGAGCCCCACTGCCCCCGCGTTGGAGGTCGCGCTCGCGTCCCAGTTGGACTCGCACTTGATGACCGCGCAGATGAGGTACTCGTCCACGCCGTAGCGCTGCGAGGCCTGCTCGATCACGTCCGAGTACTTGACGGGATAGAAGAACGTGCGTATGACCTTGGACGGCAGCAGGTTCGATGCGGCGGACAACAGGCACGCGAGCAGCATGCAGACGATGGGGATCGTCCTGTACCAGCGCCAGAAGCGCTCCTTCATCATGATCTGCCGCTCACCTCTCCCGTGTCTTCCAGTCGTCTGCCTCGTGCGCCTCCCACCAGGCGTCAACCTGGCTCAGGAGGTCCTTCTCGCCCCCCGCGTTCGCGAACTCGACGTCCGCCTTGGACCTGAGGTAGTCGTCCGTTGGCTGGCGCCGCGCCCGCGCGTCGAAGTCCTCCGGGTCCATGCCGCGGCCCTGCGCGCGGACCCTCCTGAGCTCGAGGGGGCACGTCACGCACACGACCTCGTCCGCGAGGTCAAGGGCGTCCTCCATCCGATCGAGCAGGGGCACCTCGACCACGGCCACCTTGGGGCGCCCCACGGCGTCCGTGCAGCCGTCGTCCCCCAGGACCTCCTCGAGCCTGCGCCGTATGTACGGCAGCTCGATCTGCTCCAGGCGTGCGGCACCCTCGTCCGTGGCGAACGCGCGCCGTGCGAGGAGCCCGCGCCTGAGCTGTCCCGTCGTGGGGTCAAGAAGGTCCTCGCCAAACTCGCGCGCTATCGCCTGGGTGCACTCGCCACCGGGCTCCAGCACCTCGCGCGAGACCCTGTCGAGATCGATGCGCCACGCGCCGAGCCGCTCGAGCTCGCGCGCCACGGTGGACTTGCCCGAAGCGATGCCACCCGCCAGGAACACGACGTACATCCGGACCACCCCTCGACACAGACCACAGACTTGGGTCCACTATCTTCCCACGCCACGCGGCCCCGCGGCGCGCCTGCGGAAAACGAACAGAGAGAAGGCACGTGGGCGTGTCCTTCTACCCCGCCAAGGCCGACGCCAGACGAAACGTGCCGACCGCACCCCAGGTGCGACCGGCACGACTTCTAGCTGCAGACTCGTTGCGACGGCCCTCCTTGGCCCCGCCGCTACGAGTGGATGTCGAACTTCTGCTTGCAGCGCGGGCACGTGATGCGGATGTGGCCCTTGCCCCTGGGGACGCGCACCCTCTGGTGGCAGTTGGGGCAGGTCGCGTGCTTGTACGTGCGGGCGTTCTTGTACGCGGCCGCGGGGTTCGATATCCACGGGCGAACGGGACCGAGCTTCTCCGCGAAGGCCATGCTCTCGCGGCGGCGCTGGTTGACGTTGGTGGACACCATGCGGAAGATCGCGTAGGCAAGAAGGACGATGGTGATGAGGTAGATCACGCCGTTGCCCGCGAAGATGTTGATGATCGCCAGGATCACGGCGAGCTCGAGGCAGGCGACGCCCAGCTCGTCCGCGCCGTTGCGCCCACGCATGAATTCCTCGAACTTGCCCTTGAAGTTGTCCATGAAACCAGCCTCTCGCAGTTTCCCTCGCGCGGCACGGCCGCGCACTAGCCATAGTCTCTATCCTGCCCCATTATGACAGGTTCTTACGCGCCGACGGCGAGACCACGGCAAAGCTTCCAATCGAGAAAAGCGAGGGGCCGCGGCTGCGACCCCTCGCCATGGTTCAAGCTAGGAACGAGCGACGGCTACTCGGCGTCGTTCTTCTCGTCCTCCTCGGGCTTGTCCAGCGGCTTGACCTCGACCTCGAAGCCCAGGGTCTCGGCGGCAGCCTTCATGGACAGGGAGATGCGGCGACGGTCGAGGTCGATCTCCATGACCTTGACCTGCACCTTGTCGCCCACGGAGCAGACCTGCGACGGCTGGTCGACGTGCTGCTTCGCCATCTCGGAGATGTGGACGAGGCCCTCGACGCCGTCACCGAGGTCGACGAACACGCCGAAGGTGACGAGCTTCGTGACGGTGCCCTCGACGATGGCGCCCACGGGGTACTTCTTGACGAGGGTGCGCCAAGGATCCTCGGTGGTCTGCTTGAGGCCGAGGGAGATGCGCTCGCGGTTGAGGTCCACGTCGAGAACCTGAACCTCGACCTCCTGGCCGACCTTGACGACCTCGGAGGGGTGGTTGA